>JAIRNB010000046.1 GCA_031258265.1 Treponema sp.
CAGTTCCCACTGGCCGGCGCTGGAGGGGGTTTCACTTATCCGGCGGTCGCTGGTGGTCCCTTGGCGGACATAGTTCATAAAGCGGGGAACGATAAGGCCGGCCAAAAGGCCGGATTCCGCAGTTTCTTCTTTCATTGTTGGATTATGGCCCGGAATCTTCACTCCGTAAAGGCCAATCCCCCAGGGGACCGGCCTTTGCTTTTTTCGTTTATTTATGGGCGCATTTTTGCGTGCTAGGCACGCAAAAACCGGGCTTTCCGGGGCTCCGCGGGTCCCGTACCCGCTCCGGCCTCCTCGTCCCGCCTCCGGCGGGACTGCGGTGGCGCGCTTCGCGCCCCCTACAATCCCTTGCGCGATTAAAGCAAGCGTAGCTTGTTAATTAAACCAATGTGGCTTCGCGTAACGCCTCCGTATGCCCCCAAATTGGATAATGCAGCCAAGCTTTAGCTTAGCCAGCGGCAGGCAAGCGCGGCTTGTTTATTTGACAATGCGGCAAGGCTTAGCGCCATCGTATACCCCCAAGTTTAACCAATGCGCCCCAGCTTTAGCTGGGGCAGTGCGCGCAGTGCGCGCAGTGCGCGAAGGGCGCGCGCCCAGACTAATGCGCCTGTGCATACCAGGGGGGTAGCGGAGGCCACCGCAGCCCGCAGGGCGAGGAGGCCGGAGTGAAGGGGGGGCCAGACCGGCTGCGGAGGCTACGGAGGAATTGTCCGTGGTAACGGGCCCCCCCTCCTTATGGTTTTTGGGAAGGCTGATGTTCCATGTTCTTGCCAACCAGCTTTATCCGGGCTACAGTTGGGTTATGTTGGAAAAATTGATAAAGGCTATTTTTGGTTCCCAGCACGAGCGGGATCTGAAAAAACTTTTGCCCATACTTCACGCGGTGAACGAGAGGGAGGCCTGGGCGGCGGCCCTGGGGCCGGATGAATTTCCCAGGATGACTGCGGCTTTCCGGGAGCGTTACAAAAACGGGGAAAGCCTGGATGATCTGCTGCCGGAGGCTTTTGCCCTGGTCAGGGAGGCCGCCCGCCGCTGTCTGGGGGAGCGGCCCTACGATGTGCAGATTCTGGGTTCCATTGTGCTGCACCAGGGGAAGATCGCGGAGCTGAAGACCGGGGAAGGCAAGACGCTGATGAGTGTGGCGGCGGTTTACCTGAACGCCATTCCCGGCAAGGGTATCCATGTGGTTACGGTGAATGATTACCTGGTGGAGCGGGACGCCGCCTGGATGCGGCCGATTTTTAGTTACCTGGGGCTTTCGGTGGGAACGATTCTGTCCGACATGGACAACGGACGGCGCAAGGAAAACTACCGCCAGGACGTGACTTACGGGACCAATAACGAATTTGGTTTTGACTATCTGCGGGATAATATGTGCCAGGACCTGGGGAGCAGGGTTCAGCGGGAGCATCACTTCTGTGTGGTGGACGAGATCGATTCTATCCTAATTGACGAGGCCCGGACCCCGCTGATCATCTCCGGCGCGGCGGAGGACGATACCTACAAATTTGCCGAGGTGGACCGGCTGCTTTCTTCCCTGGAGGAGGTAAAGAAAAAGGCGAATGGGGAATACCCCGATGAGACCCAGGGCGAGGAAGTAATTGGAGATTATAAACTTAACGAAAAAAACAAGTCCGTGTCGTTCAGCAACGCGGGGCTTGCCAAGATAGAACAGGTGCTGCAGAAGCGGGGGCTTATTAAGGGCGCTATTGTGGATGAGGGGAATTTTGAGTTTATCCACTACTTTACCCAGGCCCTGCGGGCCCACAAGCTTTTTCATATTGACGTGGACTACGTGGTCCAGGACGGGCTAGTGCAGATTGTGGACGAGTTTACGGGGCGGATTCTCCACGGCCGCCGTTACTCTGACGGGCTCCACCAGGCCATAGAAGCCAAAGAACGGATCAAGATTGCCCAGCGGAACCGGACCCTGGCGACGATTACCTTTCAGAATTACTTTAGGCTGTATGAAAAAATATCCGGCATGACGGGGACGGCCGATACGGAGGCGGTGGAGTTCGGGAAAATATACAATCTTGATGTGGTGGTGATTCCCACCAACCTGCCGGTGGCCCGGCGGGATGAGGACGATGTGGTATACCTGAACGAATCGGAAAAGTACGACGCCCTTTGCGATGAGATTGCCGCCGCCCATAAAAAAGGCCAGCCTATGCTGGTGGGAACGGTCTCCATCGAAAAATCGGAGAAGCTGTCCCAGCTTCTGACCCGCCGGGGAGTGCGCCACGAGGTGCTGAATGCGAAGAACCACGCCAGGGAGGCGCTGATCATCGCCGAGGCCGGGGCCAAGGGGGCGGTGACAATCGCCACCAACATGGCGGGCCGGGGAACGGATATTAAGCTGGGGGGGAACCCGGAGTACCGGGCCCGTAAGCGGGCGGGGACCAATGCCGGCCCCGATGAATACGCGGCGGCTTACCGGGAGGAATACGGGAAATGGCTGAAGGATTACGAAGAGGTTAAGGCCCTGGGGGGGCTTTTTGTTATCGGTACTGAACGGCATGAAAGCCGCCGGATCGACAACCAACTGCGGGGCCGTTCCGGCCGCCAGGGGGACCCGGGGAAGTCTAAGTTCTTTATCTCGATGGACGATGAACTGATGCGCCTCTTTGGGGGGGACCGGATCAAGGGGATCATGGCGCGGATCGGTATGCAGGGGGGGGAACCTATTTACCATCCCCTGCTTAACCGCAGCATCGAAAACGCCCAGAAAAAAGTGGAGGAGCGGAATTTTGAAATCCGTAAACACCTTTTGGAATACGATGACGTGCTGAACCAGCAGCGGAAGTTTATCTATGAACAGCGGGACGCGATTCTGTCGGATATGAATTTAAAGGTCCGGGTCAATGACGCCACCGCAGACATGGTGGCGGACATGATCGGCGAATTTAAAGAATCTGCCCGGCGGGACCAGGGCGCCGCCCTGAAGGAACTTACAGAATCCCTGCGGACGAAATTCAATTACCAGCTAAAAACCGAAGCGCTTGATCTTAAAGAACCGGAATCCATGGAAGAACTTATCCGCTCCGATCTGGAACGGGACCTGGAGGAAAAAGAGGCCCTGATCACGACCCCGTATCTGAACCTGTTTATCCGGAATCAGTACCTGGCAGCCATTGACCGTAAGTGGCTGGATCACCTGGAAAACATGGAGGCCCTGCGGGAGGCGGTGTACCTGCGCAGTTACGCGCAGAAAAACCCCCTAACCGAGTACAAGGTCGAGGGTTTCCAGATCTTTGAAACGATGATCGCCGATATTCGGCAGGAGATTGCCGGGCGGCTCCACCTGGTGCGTATCCAGACCGCCGGCAGCCGGGAGGCCGGGCAGCGCCCTGCCCAGGCCCGGACGGCTCAAAGCGCCACCCACGGCAGCCTGGGGGCCTTTGGCGGCATGGCGGGGGAACAGCGGGCCGGCGGGCGGCCCCAGGGGGGTGAAGTAACCATGGTCCGCAGCCACCCGAAGGTGGGCCG
>JAIRNB010000049.1 GCA_031258265.1 Treponema sp.
GGGGCTTTCTTCCCCCCGGCCCCCGGCCTCCTTCCCCCGGAAGTCCGGGGGAAGGAGAAAGGCCGCCACCTCTCCCGCCTCGCTGCCCGTGATAGATCGCAGGGCCGCTTCCCGCCTTAGGGAAAGTTCCCCGGCCTCCAGGCCCCCTCCCCCCAGGGCCGCGGCGGCTTCCGCCTCCACCGTTCTTAGACCGACCAGGAGTTTTTCCCTGGCCTCCCGGTAGCGCCGGGCCCGGTCTTCCCCGCCGCCGGAGAATTCCCCCCGGATTTTCCTGTAGATTCCCTCCAGCAGGGCGTCGATCTCCCCCCGCCGTTCCGGCAGTTCCAGGATGCTCTCCTCCCCGGCGCTTTCCAGGCCGGGGATGGCAAGCCCCTGGGTCCCAAGGCGGTAGTTTTTCAGGGCGGGAAATTCCCGGAAGCGGGCGGCAAACCAGGATGCGTACAGGGAAAGCCGCCGGTCCGTAAGGACCATGCCGGAGGCCGCCGGCGCGAAAAAGGGGTCCCCGTCCCGGAGGGCCCGGAAGCTCCAGGTTTCCGCGGGGACAAAGCGGCCGGATTCCCCATGGGAACGGCCTTCAAAAAGGGCCCCCTTAAAGTGGGTCTTTAGTTCAGGGAAGGAAAGGTCCAGACCGGCGATCCAGATAGAAGGGGCCCCCAGGACCCGGGCGAAGTCCCAGGCGCTGGTCGCCACCGATCCCCCGGCCCCTAAGGTTCCTTTGGGTTCTACCCGGTCTTCGATAAAACGGCCCAGGGGAAAATGGGAACGGCAGAGAAAAACCCCCCGGAAGGGCTGGCGCAGGGCCGGGGGATAGACCGCCGGTTCCGCGATAAGAGAGGTCTCCGGGGCGGGGCAGCGGTCCAGGTGGCGAAAATTCCAGTATTGGGGGTCCACAGATACGGTAAAGTCCGGCCTCAGACCCCGGCGGAGGAGGAAACGCAGGCTGGTGTCCACCGCCACCACGACACAGCGTTTCCGTATCTCCCCTAGGAGGGGGGCCGTCCGGTCCAGGGAAGGCCCGGCGGCGGCGAGGAATACGGGGATTCCCCCGCCGGCCAGGATGCCCTCCAGCCGGGCGATGCCGGGCAGGTCCCGGATAGCCTCCAGGTTCCGGCCCAGATTGCGGACCCAGCGCCGGCCAAAACGCCGCAGGGTGGCGCTGTTTACCTGGCTCCGGCCGGCATAGGACCGGATTCCCCGTTCCACCCCGGCATACCAGGCCTCGTCCGCGGCCATAAGGGTCCGGTTGCGGATAAGCGCCGGGGCTCCGGGGGCGGCAAAAAGGCCCAGGGCCGCCTGGACGGCGCTTTCCCCATTGCCCCCCAGCACAAAGGCCAGGGCCTTCCCGGCCAGGAATGACGAAAGGTCCCGCTCCTCTAAGGCCCGGCGGAACAAGGCCCTCCGGCTTTCGGCGATGATCAGGGGGCGGCCGGTCTTGGCGGCAGCTTTGGCGGCGGCCTCGGCGGCGTAGCCCAGGCCGAAACCCAGGATCACGACGGGGCCCTCCCCCGCCGCCGCTCCAGCAAGCCGTTCCGCCTCCCGGACGGGGTCCCTGGGGGAATGGACATAACGGCCCCCCAGGAGCAGGGTAGGGTTCCCGGAGGGGGTGGGCTCCACCCGGATTTCATCCCCGGAAACCGGGGAGTCCCCGGCTTCCCCCTTCTTTGCCCCTTCGTTTTTTAGTTCTTCGTTTTTTAGTTCTTCTTTTTTTAACTCCTCCGCCAGGGGGCCGTACATTTTAGAGAGAATTTCAAAATTCCGGCCGCCGAAATTCCGGTTCCCGGCCCTCATTCAAATTCCAGGTAAATGACCGTCTCCGGGGTAATGGGCTCGCCGGGGGGGGGACTCTGCCGGCGGACCCAGCCTTCCCCCTCAAATTCAATATGCAGATCCTCCCGCAGGAACAGGGGCATCAGGCTGCGTTTGGAAAAACCGGAGAAATCGGGAACCGTGTCTTCCACCACGGGGATCTGGTCCCCTGGCAGAATCACCCTGGAAGGGTGGCTTATCTGCGGATTACGGCCCCTGGGGATTCCCAGATAATCCACCAGGGATTCGGCGGCCTGCCGGATAGCCGGGGCGGCGATTCGGCCTCCAAGAATCTCCCCCCGGGGTTTTACGATCACCAGGTAAAGAATCAGGGAGGGGGATTCCGCGGGAAGCAGGGCTATACAACTGGCGATAAAGTCGCTGCCGGAATAGGCCAGGGTTTCGGGGTCTATGATCTGGGCAGTCCCGGTCTTCACCGCCAGAGAAAGGTCCTCCACATTGGCCCTCCAGCCGGTGCCGATATTACTCGTTACATCCACCATGGCGGAACGGATAAGCCGGGCGGTCTCCGGCTTAATTACCTGCCGGGAGGGGCCTGAGTCCCAGGGACGGCTTGTGATCCCGTCGGGAGAAACGATCCGGGATACCACCCTGGGGCTTACCATGACACCGTCATTGGCAATGGCGCTGGCCGCCTGGAGTACCTGCAGGGCAGAGACAGAAATCTCCTGGCCCATGGCGATAGTGGGTTTGGAACGGCCGGACCAGCGTTCAGGACCGCGGAGGAAACCGGCAGTTTCCCCCGGCATACCGCTCTGAGTCCGGGAACCAAAGCCAAAGGCCCTCAGCCCCTGGTAAAAGGGCTCCTCCTCCGTCAGGTCCGAGGCGTATGCCGCCCCGGCGTTACAGGAAACAACGATAATGTCCCTGGGCCTTACCCTGCCGTGGGCCCCCAGGCAGTTGATAAGAATCCGCTCCCCCCTGTTGGTTACATGCTCGTAATACCCATTGCAGAGGAAAGTCGTATCCCCCGTCATTACCCCCGAATCCAGAAACGCCGCCAGGGAGAAGATCTTAAACACCGAACCCGGTTCATAGGCCCAGACCGCGGGCCGGTTTATCCGCTGGTTTTCCGTGGTGGCCCTGATGTCATTGGGATCGTAGTTGGGGAGGGATGCAGAGCCCAGAATTTCACCGGTCCGGGGGTCCATGGCCATAAACAGTACCGCCTCCGCGCCGGTCTCCCCCATGGTTTCCCCCGCCAGCCGTTCCAGGATGTACTGGACATTGGAATCGATAGTCAGTACCACCTGGCCGCCCCGTTCCCCGTTCCCCGGAGAGGCCAGGTCCTTTTCGTAGGCGTATTCGATTCCCTCAAGCCCCCGGTTCTCGTCCCCCACAAAACCGATAATCTGGGATGCCAAATTCCTCTCCGGGTAGATCCGGCCCGGAATGTACTCAAGGCCGACGCCCCTCAGCTTCCCCTCCGCCTGGGCTTCCTCCACCAGCTTGATAGTCGATTCATCGATCTGCTTTTTTAGGTATACAAAATCCGTGGGGGAATAGTCGATTCGATCCCGAATATACCCGGCTTCCAGTTCCAGGATAGGGGCCAGGTCCTCCGCCAGTTCCCCGATGTCCCGGATACTGGAACGCCAGGCCGTTACGTTGGCCAGCCGGGCGTAGAGGGCCAGGACCCGGCCGTTCCGGTCCAGGATAGGCCCCCGCTCGGCAGGCCGGGCCGGCGCCCTGTTTCCCCCCCCTTCTCCGCCGCCCAGCATAAGGTAGCCGTAGCGCGCCAGAAGGGCGGCGGCGGTCAGAGACAGGATGACGATAAAAACGGTAAAACGCCAGGAATGTTTTGGCGGTTCTCCAGTGGTGTAAGAACTCATCTAATACCCAGGACCTTCCCAATAATATTATCCGCCGGTACCGGGCCGTAGGACCGGGAATCGAAGGATTGGGCCCCGTTATCCCCCAGGGCGATAAATTCCCCCTCTCCCGTCAGGGCGGCGCAGCGTTTCACCGCCACCGTCTCCCCAGGGGTATAAAAAACCACCACCTCCCCCGGAACGGGATTGTCCCAGCGCAGCAGGTAAGAACGGGAACCGGGAAGCCGGAAACCGTAACGCAGGCGGTTTATTATCAGCACGGTTCCGGGCTTTATAGCGGGACTCATGGAAGTACCTTCGGCAATTACAAAGTCAAACAAAAATAATTTCATCCCCAGGGCTACAAGTAAGGCCGCCAGGACTCCCCGCATAGATAAGCAGTATAATGAATGTCTTTTCTTGTGTCGATAAAGAAGCATCATGTCAAGTATTGCCTTGGAACAGCATGTTAAACGGCGGGTAAGGGTAAAACCCCTGCCCCGGCCCGCGGATTTCCGGGATTTCAGCAAGGGAAAAAACACCGGCCCCCTGCCCCTTGAGGATCTCCTGGGGGGCGGCCGCCGGAAAACAAAATCAGCCTCTTCCCCCGGCCTTGTCCAGCGGGTAAAACACCGGCCCCATCCCTCTATCGAAATAAAAAGGGCAAAAAAAAAGGGAAAGACCCCGGAACTCAAGGCTTTCCTTAAACTTTGGCCTTCCCTGCCTCCTCTTTTTGGCAAAGCGGGATTCTTCCCCTCCTCCCATGCCGCTAAGAATTTCCCCCTGTTCCCGGTAATCGCCGCCGCCCTCACCCTTGCTATCTCCCTCGCGGCCCTCAACTGGAAATTCCCCGTCCTAAAACTCCCCGCCGGTTCTTCCCTGGGGGGATACTTTTTTGCCGGGACCGGGGACCAAATCGACCGGGATCTGGCCTCCTATGCGGGCCTCTACCTCCAGGAAGGCCAGGGCAGCGCCGGAGAGGACGAAGAGATCCCCCTGGACTTAACAGAAACCTTTAGCTGGAAAGAGTACAAGGTAAAGAAGGGGGACACCCTTTCGGAAATCGCCAAATCCCAGGAACTTTCCCTGGGCACCCTAATCGCCTGCAACAGTATTACTAACGCCCGCCGCCTGCGGGAAGGGGAAATCCTGCGGATTCCCAATATGGACGGCGTTCCCCACACGGTAAAAGCCGGGGACAGCCTTTCGGGAATTTCCGCTTCCTCCGGCGTACCCCTGGCGGTGATCATGGATGTCAACGATCTGGAAAGCGATATAATAAGCCCCGGCGCCGCTCTGTTCCTCCCCGGCGTCCGCATGCCCCAGGAAGAAATCCGCCTGGCCCTGGGGGAATCTTTTATCTATCCCCTCCGGGGCATCCTCAGCAGCCCCTATGGCTGGCGCATCGATCCCATAGCCAAAGTCGAACGCTTCCATTCCGCCATCGATCTGGCCGCCCCCCTGGGAACGCCCGTCAAAGCCGCCATGAACGGAAAAGTTTCCCGGGTAGCGGTAAATTCGGTCTACGGAATTTACATCATCGTTACCCATCCCGGAGGCTACCAAAGCCTCTACGCCCATTTAAGCGCCGCAACGGTAAAACCCGGCAACCAGGTAATCCAGGGAGCCAAAATCGGGGAAGTAGGCAGCACCGGTTACAGCACCGGCCCCCATTTGCATTTCGGGGTGTTTAAAAACAACAAAGCGATAAATCCCCTTGAAGTTCTTCAGCGCTGACACTAATATTCGGGGTGAAGTAAAATCAAAGGCCCCGGTGTTTTATTTATTTTCCGGGAGGGTGCATGCGTAATTTAGTGTTAATACTTATAGCCTTTATCGCGGTAATTACTTTTTTTAGAGTTTTTGGGGAAACCGCGGATGGAATGACCGGCGCCAGAGCCGAAGCGGTAAGCGCCCCCGTCAATTATTAGACCGGATCTTGAATTAATATTGGGCGCATCCCCGGCAAAGCCGGGGATGCGCCCAAATCCCTAGATCTAATCGCGCCGGGACCCGGTTTCAAACGGCGGTACTAAAATAACAGATGCAAGATAGTGTATAATAGGTTTATGAACGCCGGAGAAGACGCCGCGGCCCCGCCGGAAGGGGATTCTTTTGAGGCCCTGCTGGACAGTACCTGTTCCCGGCTTTGGGAGCGGAAACTGCGTTATTCACTTAAAAGAATTCAGGAGCTGGCCGTAATTTTGGACAATACGGACCGGGAACTGGAAGAACTCCTGTTCCGGAGGAAGGCTTCCGGGGCCGGGGATTTTCCCAAGCCCCCTCCCCTTGACATTCCTTCCCCGGAGGCGGCCCGGGCGGGAAGTGAAATCCCATGAAAAATTCCATAGGAAACCCCTTGAGGCGCCGCGCCGCCCTGTTCCTGTTTTTTGCCTGTCTCTCCCCGGTT
>JAIRNB010000060.1 GCA_031258265.1 Treponema sp.
AAGAGTTCTTCGGCCAGCTTCGCGCCAGGGCCGGAATGTTCGATTTTCCCCGAAACGGTTTCGGAAGAGGCTTCTTCATCGTAACCAAAACCGCTTTTATCCCGTATATAGCTCTGCCATTCAGGCGTAGCCTTCCCGCTGTCATGGGACATGCCAAGGGCATAGGCCCACTCGGAAGAATCAAAATCCGCGGCAAACGCCGCCGCTAATTCCGCGGTTTCCCGTAAATGCGTTTCCAGCGGCTGGGGATCAGCCCATTCTCCATTATCCAGTTTCCGGACATGCGCAATATAATCCATTTTTTAAGCTCCTTTCTTTGCCAGATTTATGCGATATATACCTTATTGTCACCTTATAATACCACTAATTGTAAATGGTTGTCAAGAAAAATACATCCAAACCCGAAAAATTTTTCTATATTGACACCTTTATACCACCACGTTTCAACCCTCACACCCATACAGGGTGCGACACTACTATACGGCAGAATCGTATAGTAACCCTCCGTACGGGTTGCGCCCCACATGAGGGATTCCGGCGTGTTTCAGGACGCTATGCTCAAATTCCCGCATTTCGTGCGGATACGACAAGAGTTGCCATCTACCGTTATTCCTATCGGCAAATGGCAGCGGTGTTTTAGGAAAGCGGGAGGCCCATATTGCACAGCGAGGCGCAAGGGATAGAGCGGAAATACCGGAAGCCCGCCGGAGGCGGGCTGAGGAATTGCAGCGATAGCCCGGTCCCCGCCGCAGGCGGGGATGCGCCCGGATTCCCCATACCTGGCCGCCGGGGATTTTAGGCTTCTTTTTTTTGTTCCGATACTCAAAAAGTATGAATGCCCTCGCGATCCTCTACGCCGGCGATCTCCGGCCCCAGGCTCTTGAGAAGATTTTCCCCGGGGAAAAGAACGCCTTCGGCCTGGCCCTGGAACGGGTCCGCCTCTTTCCTGGCTGGCGGAAGACCCTGGTCCTGGGCCGGGAAGGGGATTCTTTGCTGACGCCGGACTCCGGCGCCGAGCTGGTTCTTAGGCCCCGCTGGACCCGGCGGGGACTGCTGGAGACTATCTCCCTTTTTTCCCAGGGTTTTGACGTGAGTTATTTTGCCTGGGCGGACTGTCCTTTCCTGGACCCGGAACTTGCCGGGGCTATAGCGGAGCGCCATATCCGCTACAAGGCGGAGTATTCTTATGCCGACGGCTGGCCCTATGGTTTTGCCCCGGAACTCCTGGCCCCCGGTGTTTCGGGAATCCTTGCCAAGATCGAGGGGGACCTGGAAAACCCTGTGGAACGGGACAGCGTTTTCGCCGTTTTACAGAAGGACATCAACGCCTTTGATATAGAAACGGAAATATCCCCGGTGGACCTCCGGTCCCGGCGTTTGCTGCTGGCCGCCGATTCAAAACGGGACCTCCTCCTCCTCAGCCGTTTTTCCGCCGGGGCGGAAGGGGGGGGTATCCCCGCCGCTAGGGAAGCCGAGGGGATCATCGGGAAACGGCCGGAAATTCTTCGGACCCTGCCGGTTTTTTACCCTATCCAGGCGGCCCGCCCCTGCCCCCAGTCCTGCGCCTTTTGTCCCTATCCGGCCTTCGCCGTCCCGGAGGGCGGCGGGGAAGATTTTCTGGACCCCGGTAAATTTGCCGATCTTCTTGACCGGATCATCGCCTTTTCCTCCGACGCCGTGATCGATCTTTCCCTTTGGGGGGAACTGGCCCTGCACCCGCGGCGGATGGATTTAATCCGGCTGGTCCTGGAACGTCCCGCCCTGGCCCTGGTTATCGAAACCAGCGGTATAGGCTGGAGGGAGGGGGACCTGGAGGAAGCCGCCGCCCTGGCCGCGGGGGCCCCCTCCGCCCGCGGGGGGCGGGAATTTTCTCCCCTGTCCTGGATCGTCTCCCTGGACAGCGCGGAGGGCGCCCGTTACCGGGAGATCCGGGGGCCGGGCTTTGCCGAGGCTTCCTCCTGCGCGAAAAAACTCCTCAGCCTTTTTCCCGGCAGCGCTTATGTCCAGGCAGTCAGGACCAAAGGGGCCGAGGACGATATTGAAAAATTCTACCGCTTCTGGAAAGAAGCCGCCCCCCGGGGGAGCGGCAGCGTCATCATCCAAAAGTACGATGATTTTTGCGGGGCCCTGGAAAAAAGACAGGCCGCCGACATATCCCCCCTTGAACGGCAGAGCTGCTGGCATATTATGCGGGATTTCCCGGTGCTGTTGGACGGCGCTGTTCCCCTCTGCCGGGAAGAACTCTCCGCCCTAAAGGGAGAAGGCCGTGTGTTAGGAAATATTTATAAGGATTCACTGGAAATAATCTGGTCCCGGGGAGAAAAGCACTATGCTGAACATTGTAGGGTCTCATGGCAGGATAAAACCACGGGGGAAGGAGCCGCGGATTCAGAGCGGCCGGCTTACCCGGGTATCTGCGCGGAGTGCGATGAATACTATACCTTCAACTTTTAACCAGGCCCTTCCCTCCTACACCGCGGTAGGGGGGACCGAGCGGCTGGGTTTTACCGGCCTTTCCGCCCTTCTGCTGAACCGGCGGGGAATCCCTTTCCGGCAGGGCATCTTCCAGGAACTGGAAAAAGCCGGGTTTGACTATGTGATCTCCCTGGAAAGCGCCCCGGAACGTTACGACGTTGAGGATCTGTCCAGCCGCTTTCCCTTTGTCCGTTTTGTCCTCATCCCCGCCGGTCTCAACTTTGGGGAACAGATAAATCTGGGGGCCAGCGAGGTGTCCAGCCCCCTTTTTTTCGTACTCTGGAACGATCTTAAGATAATCACCGGAGGCGGGGCGGACCGGATAACCGAGCGGCTCAGCCTCTCCCTGGATGAACTGAAAAAGGCCGGGGGAAAGATCAGCCAGTTCCGGCGGCTTTGCACGGTCCCCTGGCTTCTCAACAGCCGCTTTGAAACCCATCCCACCCTTATCGCCCCGGTGGTGTACCGGAGGAACGTCAGAACCCTGGTTTTTGCCCCCCGGCAGGAGGGACTTCCCAGCCTCTACCCCTTCGACGGGCTGGGAATCTACGACCGGGAACGTTTTATCGGTCTGGGGGGTTTTGATCCCCTTATCCGGAATCCCTACTGGCAGCTCATGGATTTTGGATTCCGCGCCCACCTTTGGGGAGAGGAGATCAGCGTCACCCAGCACATCAAGATTTCCAGCGAGGGGCTAATCCCCGTGGAGGATAGTACCATTGATGAGGGCTACCGCCGTTTTTACCTGAAGAACATCGCCCCTGTTTTCCGGGAGGACCAGGCCCACCTTCCCTGGCGGCGTTTCCCCTCCTATCTGGCCAATTCCGGCTGGGACATCTTTGGCGCCTGGGAGGAGTTTAACGAGGCCCGCCGCTGGGTTAAGGATAACCGCAAGCGCTGGAAACGCGACGCCCGCATGGTGAACGACTTCTGGGAGGATGTGGGCGCCCCCCCGGAGGAAGACTAATGCCCCCCGCCGGGGCGGAAGGCGGCCCCGTGGCGGTGCTGCTCCAGGCCCGGCTGGACTCTTCCCGGCTCCCCGGCAAGGCCCTGCTCCCCCTGGGGGGGAGGCCCCTTATCTACCGGGTCATGGAGGCCCTGGCCCGGATTCCGGCGGACCTGTATATCCTGGCCTCCCCGGAGGACTGCGCCGGGGATTTCAGCCCCCTGGCGGAGGAGGCGGGCTTTCAGTTCTGCCCCGGCCCCAAGGAGGACGTGCTGGCCCGCTACTGCCTGGCGATCCGCCGTTTTTCCATTGGCCGGGTGATCCGGGCCACCGGGGATAACCCCTTTGTCTTTCCCGCGGCGGCGGCGGCTATCAACGGGGAAGCCCTGGCCCTGGGGGCCGATTACGCCGCCTACAGCGGCCTTCCCTACGGCGCGGGGGTGGAGTCCGTGGCGGCGGAGGCCCTGCTCCGGGCGGAGAGGGAGACTTCCCTGTCCCCGGAAAAACCACTTTCAGGAAAACTACCTTCAGGAAAGCTGAACTCAGGGAAACTGCCCCCGGAGCGGGAGCATGTCTGCCCCTACCTCTACAACCACCCCGGCCTCTTTCTGCTCCACCGGCCCCTGGCAAGACGGGCCTGGCAGGGCCCGTCCCTCAGAATCACCGTGGACACCGGGGAGGATTATGAACGCTGCCGCGCCCTTTGGGATGCCCTGGAGGAACGTTCCGGGGAAGCACAACCCGGAGAGGAAAGCGCCGGGGAAAAACGATCCAGGGATGAGGCGATCATCGCCGCCTGGCGGAAACTTGCCGGGGCCGCCCATCCCCTGTTCCAGGGGCGGGGATGAGTTCCCCCCCTTCCGGCCCGGCGGTCCCCAGGACCGGAGGACCTTTCCTGGTAGTACCCTCGGTGGAAAAAGGGAGGGGAGGGGGCCACCTGTCCCGCTGCGCCGCCCTGGTCCGGGAAGCCAGGGCCCTGGGGAGGGAGGCCTTCCTCTTTCCCTGCGGCCCCTATATGCCGCCGGCCCCTGCTCCCGCCCCCTGGACCGGAACCGTCCCCCTCTTGGCCGGCCTGGACCCCTCCTGGATTACCCCTAAACCGGCGGAAAGGACCTGGAATTTCATCGTCCTGGACCGCTTCCAAACCCCCCCCGGCGAGTACCGCTTCTGGTCCTCCCTGGGCCCCCTCATCGGCGTTGACGAAGGGGGACCCTGCCGGGACCGCTTCGACTTTTTACTGGACCTGCTCCCCGGCCCGCCGGACCGGAGCCTTCCGAATATCCTGGACCCCGGCCTCCTTCCCCTGCCCCTCAAACGCCGTTCCGCCGGGGATTCAAAAGCCGCCGGGCCCCTCAGGGTTCTCATCAGTTTTGGGGCGGAAGACCACGCCCGTCTGGGGCAAAGCTGCGCCGCCGCCCTTCTTGCTTCCAGCAGCCGTTTCAATATTCCGGCATGGTTAAATCTCTGTATCTGGGCGCATCCGGCGCCAGCGCCGGACCGGGCTATCCGCTCCAACAAAAAAACCATTTGTTTGCGGGGGGGACTCAGTCCCGCCGGGGATAAAGTCCCCGCCGGGGTTAACCGGGAATCCGCGGGGGAGTTTTTTTGTTCCGCTTCTATCCCTTGCGCGGGCAAACGCTGCGCGTTTGCGCGCATAAGATCGCCGGATGGCAAAACAGCGGCGGATGCTGCGGTCCCCCGCCGGGAAATAGGGCCGTGTTTTCATAAGCCCCGGGATGCCGGCGGAGAGTCCGGCCTCCATATTACCCTTGTCGATCCCGGGGGAACCTGGGCCGGGGGGGGGAAGGACCCGGAGAAATTCAGGGTACTGCGGAAGATTCCCTCCCTGGGGGAACACCTGGCCGAATACGATCTCCTGATCACCCACTTTGGACTCAGCGCCTTCGAGGCCCTTTATGCCGGGATTCCGGTCATCCTCGTGTCCCCCGGCCCCTATCACCAGCGTCTGGCCAAGGCCGCGGGTTTTGTTTCCGCCGGCATTGGCGCCGCCGCCGCCAAACGGCTGGGCCGCTTCCTTTCCCGGGACCTGGGGGATCTGCGGGAACACTGCCGTTCCCTGGCCCGCCGCCACGGCCTTGACGGGGAGGAAGAGAGGGGACGCTTCGCGGATCTAATCGTCTCTTTCCGGCCCCAATTTCTTACCCGCCG
>JAIRNB010000074.1 GCA_031258265.1 Treponema sp.
TTTCCGGCTCTTTGTCACGGTTTTTGATTCGTCCGCCGGCAGCGGGAAGAACGTTATCTGCGCCCGTCCTACAGGAACTCCGCGCGAAACCTGGATACCAATCAGTCGGTTCTCCGGTATCTCCACGGTCTGTTCTATGGTCATCGGGTATTTCATACCTCCGCACCTCCGCTGCATTCAACTATAGCATGAAAGGGGAGAAATAAAAGGCCGAATGTCGAGTTTCTATGGGCGCATCCCCGCCCCCGCAGAGGGCGGGGACCGGGCTTTTCGGGGCTCCGCGGGTCCCTTACCCGCTCCGGCCTCCTCGTCCCGCCTCCGGCGGGACTGCGGTGGCCCCTTCGGGCCCCTACAATCCCTTGTGCGAAAGGCCAAGAACAAACAACCGCAGGTTGTTTATTAGACCACTGTGGCATGGCCTAGCGCCAGAAAATTCCCCAGTGTTGGACTGATGCCGAAGGCTGTATCCGCGGCGCTTGGGGGGTGAACGGAAAAGCCGGGCGAAGCCCGGCTTTGAAGTGAAGGGGGGGCCAGACCGCCTGTGGAGGCTACGGACAGGGACCCCTGGGGGTCCCGGTTGTCCGTGGAAGCGGGCCCCCCCTTAATAATAACTTAGCGCTATCTTGCCAGGTCCGCCCCGGAATACTATTGTGGTGCCATGGAACCTAAACGCCGGCTTATCACATCGGCTCTCCCCTATGTAAACAATGTGCCCCACCTGGGAAACCTTATCCAGGTCCTCTCCGCGGACTGCTTCGCCCGGTTTTGCCGGCTTAGGGGCTACGAGACCCTCTATGTCTGCGGCACCGACGAGTACGGCACCGCCACGGAAACCAGGGCGGTGGAGGAGGGGATCAGCCCCAGGGAACTCTGTGACCGCTACTACAAGATCCACGATGAAATTTACCGGTGGTTCAACATAGGCTTTGATAAATTCGGCCGTACCTCCACCCCCATTCACACCGAGGTAACCCAGGGGATATTCAAAAAACTGGACGGCGCGGGGCTTATCGCGGAGCATACTATCGAGCAGCTTTACTGCGGCCAATGCGGGCGTTTCCTCGCGGACCGCTATGTCCTGGGGACCTGCCCCCATTGCGGCTATGGGGACGCCCGGGGGGACCAGTGCGAAGCCTGCGGCAAACTCCTGGAGCCCACGGAGCTTAAAGAACCCCGCTGTTCCGTCTGCGGGTCCGGCCCGGCCCTTAAAACCACCAAACACCTCTACATCGATCTTCCCGCTATCAAGGACAGGCTGGAAAAGTGGATCTCCGGGGTTTCCGTGGAAGGTTTCTGGGCTTTTAATGCGGTTAAGATGACCGAAGCCTGGATTCGGGACGGCCTGCGGGAACGGGCCATCACCAGGGACCTGAAGTGGGGTATCCCCGTCCCCAAGGCGGGCTATGAAGACAAGGTTTTTTACGTGTGGTTTGACGCCCCTATCGGCTATATTTCCATCACCGGGAATCTGGGGGACGAACTTGGCCTGGACTGGCGGAGCTTTGTGGACAGTTGGTGGAAATCCCCTGGGGATGTGGAGCTTTTCCAGTTTATCGGCAAAGATAATATCCCCTTCCACACGGTGATCTTCCCGTCAAGCCTCCTGGGAACGGGGGAAAAGTGGACCATGCTCCACCACATGTCCAGTACCGAGTATCTCAATTACGAAAGCGGCAAATTTTCCAAAAGCAGGGGTATCGGGGTCTTTGGTACGGATGTCATGGAAACCGGCATCGCCGCCGATATATGGCGCTTCTATATCTTCTACAACCGGCCGGAACGGGCGGATTCCCTTTTTACCTGGAGCGATTTCCAGGAAAAGGTGAACGGGGAACTGATCGGGAACCTGGGGAACCTGGTAAACCGGACTCTCTCCTTTGTTACCCGTTACTACGGCGGCGTTATCCCCCAGGGGGGTCCTGCGGACGGCGCTTTTTTTGAGAATCTCCGGGCCTACGAGGGCCGCGCGGGGGGATTCTTTGAACGGGCGGAACTGCGGGACGCCTTTAGAACCATCTTTGAACTTTCTTCTTTCGCCAATAAAACCTTCCAGGATGCCGAACCCTGGAAGAAGCGGGTAGAGGACCCCCCCGCGGCGGCGGCCCTGATCCGCCGGCTCTGCTATACGGTACGGGACATCGCCGTCATGATCGAACCCTTCCTCCCCCAGGCGGCCCGGCGCATAGCGGGCTTCTTCGGCCTCGAATTCGCCGGAAAAGAGCCGGGGGCCTTTCGGATCGCCGGGGATCTTTCCGCTTCAGGCGGGCTTTCCTGGGCAAGCCTGGGAAAAGAGGAGGGACTCTCCCGGGTCTTAAAAAGCGAAGTCCTCTTTTCCAAACTGGAGGACGAACTTATCGCGGAACTGCGGGACCGCTATTCGGGGACTCAGAAAGAACGCCAGGGGTCCGGGGAAAGGGGCGCGGAAGACAAACCGGAGCCGAAGGAAACCGGCCCCGCAGAAACTGCCGGCCCGGAGGAAACCGGCCCCGAAGAAACCGCCGCCCCCGGCTTTGCGGATACCCTGGATCTCCGGGTGGCAAGGATCGTCAAAATAGAACGGCATCCCAAGGCGGATAAACTCTACATCGAAACCCTGGAAATCGCCCGGCCGGACGGGACAATGGAGGAGCGGATCATCGTCTCCGGCCTCGTCCCCTTTTATACCGAAGAACAGCTTTTGAACAAACGTATCATCCTGGCCTACAACCTTAAAGCCGCCAAACTGCGGGGGGTGGAAAGCAGGGGCATGCTCCTGGCCGCATCGGATCACAACGGCCCCGGAGGGGCCGAGCGGGTGGAAGTGCTGGACGCCGGGGAAAACCCCACGGGGACCAGGGTGTTCCTGGCCGGCGATCCTTCGCCGGAGCTTTCCCCGGTTCCACCGGGGGAAATCGACATCGACACCTTCTTCAAAGTCCCCCTCAGGGTGAACAACGGCATTGTGGAGAACGCCGGCAGGGCCCTCAGCCTCCGGGGCCGGCCCATTCGGACAAAACTGATCGTTTCCGGCGAGGTCCATTGATTGACAACCAAGACAACCGAAGACGCCTTCCCGCCGGAAACGGTTGAACCCGCGGGCCTGGATTTTTGCGATGAAGCCGGAAATTTCCTGCAGTCGGGGTTTTGGGGGGCCTTCAAGGCCCGTTTTGGCTGGGTTCCCTATCCCTTCAAAGTCCGCTGGAAGGGGGAGGCCGCCGGCCCCCTCCTCGTCCTGGTCCGTTCCCTGGGGCCGGGTATTTCCTTCGCCTATGTCCCCTGGGGACCCCAGGGGCCCGGCCTCCCGGCGCCCGGAGAATCCGCCGGGGGGCTCCTCTCCTCCCTGGCCGCGGCCCTGCGGCCTTTCTTGCCCCGGAGCGCCGCTTTTATCCGCTTTGACCCCCCCTGGTCCAGCGCCATCGGCCCCCCCCTGATCAAGGCCCCCTCCGATATACAGGCCCCGGATACGGTCCTCATCGATCTTTCATCGGCGGCGGAAGGAATCCTCGCCAGGATGAACCCCAAATGGCGCTACAACATCCGCCTTGCCCTCCGCAAAGGGGTGGCCGTGCGCCGGGCGGGGGAGGAGGAACTTCCCGCCTTCTACAGCCTTTTTCAGGAGACCGCCAAACGGGACGGCATCGCCATCCACAGTTTGGATTACTACCGGACCCTCTTTGCCCAGGGCCGGGATTACCCCGGGGGGGCCGGACGGCCACGGCCGGAACTCCGGCTTTACCTGGCCGAACACGGGGGGGAAGCGGTGGCGGCGATCATCACCCTTTTCCGGGGCGCCGAGGGGGTATACCTCTACGGCGCGTCTTCGGACCGGAAGCGGAACCTCATGGCCTCCTACGCCCTCCAGTGGCAGGCCATGACCGACGCCGGGGCTTCCGGCTGCCGCACTTACGACCTCTTCGGCATCCCCCCCTCCGCCGATCCGAATCACCCCATGGCGGGGCTTTACCGTTTCAAAACCGGTTTTGGGGGGCGGATCGTCCACCGGCCCGGAAGCTGGGACTACCCCTGCCGTCCCCTGGGGGCTTACCTTTTTAGAACTGCGGAAAAAATTCGGAAACTCCTCCGGGATCGAAAAAAAAGGCCCCATTAGCAGGGTAAGCGCCGATGCCCCGGCTGTATGTTTATTCGAGGGTCTGGTTTAATACCCCATCGTAAGCGCAGCTTACACGCTCTGCTCCGGCTCAGATAATGCAACGTTTACAAAAATTTGGTGTTAAACCTAAGAACTCGCTTACGCGAGGGAGGGTATTATAAATTTCCTTACGACCGAGCCTCCGTTCAGACTAAAGTAACGCTAAAGATACCGCGGAGCTCTGCTCCGCGGAGGCTCATCGTCCCATTGAAGTCCAAAAACATTCCGAATATAATATTTCTTTGACTTATGACAAAGCAGCCGTTCTACGCCGGGGGACTCCGTTTTAGCTGCCGGCGCTGTTCCTCCTGTTGCCGTCATGAAAGCGGCTATGTGTTCCTCTCCGGGGAGGATCTGGACGCCCTGGCTGCCGCCCAAAAGATGGGGCATGGGGAATTTATGAAAACATGGTGCCGATGGGTTTCTTTCGGCCAGGAACTTGAGTATCTTTCCCTCAAGGAAAAGGCCAACTATGACTGCGTTTTTTGGAAAGAAGGCTGCCTGGTGTACTCCTCCCGGCCCCTGCAATGCAGGACCTTCCCCTTTTGGGACTCCATTCTCTGTTCCGCCGCCGCCTGGGAAAAAGCGGGGCTTGATTGTCCGGGGATAGGGCAGGGGGAATTTTACAGCATGGCCCGTATAGAAGAGCGGGCTCAGGCCCATTCATCCCGGCCGCTTATCACCCGTAACCCTAAAGGATATGAATTATAATGCGCGTTAATTTTTGGGGCGTCCGGGGTTCCCTTCCATCCCCCCTCCTGCCTGGACAGATAAAAAGCAAGATTTCCGCGATCATCGAACGCTTGACACCGGAGGATCTGGCCAGCCAGGAAAGCCGGGAATGTTTCATGGCGGGACTCCCCCCCTGGCTATTCGGCGCCGTGGGGGGGAATACCCCCTGTATCACCATCCGGACGGAGAATCCCTCGGAGGTTTTAGTCTTTGACGCCGGTTCCGGTATCCGGGAAATGGGAAACGCCATGTCCAGGGAACAGCCCAAGCCCAGCCGTTACCGGGTGTTCTTTTCCCATTTTCACTGGGATCATATCCAGGGTTTACCCTTCTTCGGTCCCGCCTACGATCCTTCCGCCGGCGTGGATTTTTACTCCCCCGTGGCGGAGATGGAGCGGATTATCCAGGATCAAATGCGCCCCCCCGTCTTTCCCGTCCGCATGGACACCATGGGAAGCAGGAAAAGCTTCCATGTTCTCGACGGCCCCGTTAATTTTGAGGGCTTAACGATCTCTTACAAGATGATGAACCACCCCGGAGGCTGTTACTCCTACCTGGTGAATGACGGAAAGCACCGGTTTATCTACGCCACCGACACGGAACTTACCGCCGAGGATTTCTCCAAAGACGAGGAGAATTCGTTCTTTTTCCAGGACGCGGATCTGATCGTCATCGACTGCCAGTACACCCTGGGGGAAGCCATAGAAAAATACAATTGGGGTCATAACGCCTTCAGCATGGCCGCGGATTTTGCCGCCAACTGGGGTATCAAACACATGGTCCTTTTTCACCACGAGCCAACGTACAGCGACCACAAGATCTACAATATGCTGCAATCCGCTTCCTGGTATTTGGAGCGGATGAATATCAAGGGAATTGAACTTTCCCTTGCCGTCGAGGGGCTGGAGATTAAGTTATAGGGGATGAAATCCATATTTAAAATTCCGTTTCGAATTCTCAGTATTTTTGTGGGATTCTGTTTATGTCTCCTGGGGGCGGGTTTTGCCCTCGTTATCTATTTTAATTCCCCTCCCCCGGTTCCTCCGCTGGAAGAGCCCGGCGGGGCCCTGCGTATCGCCGAAGACGGTTCAGTCCTCATCGAAATACGGAAGGGCGAATCCGGTCTTTCGGTGGGGAAACGGCTGGAAGAGGCCCGGATCATCAGGAATCGCTATTTCTGGTATCTCCTTTCCCGCCTGGACAACTCCCGCTTCGTTAAAACCGGCAGTTTCCGGCTGGAAATTCCCGCAAGCCAGCTCGCCATCCGCAGGGTCCTGGTGGAGGGCCGGCAGATGCTGGAGCGGGTCACCGTTCCCGAGGGCCTTACCATGACAAAGACGGCCCAAATTTTGGAAGAGGCGGGAATCTGCGAAGCGGCGGCCTTTCTCCGGGCCGCGGAAGATCCGGAGATTCTCGATACCTATTCAATTTCCGGTCCCAGTATGGAAGGCTACCTTTTTCCCGATACCTACCTTTTTCCCAGGGATTATCCCCCGGCCCTGGCGGTCCGGGCCATGGCGGATAACTTTTTTTCCCGCCTTGCCGGACTACCCGGCGGCAGGGGGGTCTTGGGCGAGGAGCTGCGGCGTCTGGTGATCCTCTCTTCGATTGTCGAGCGGGAGTACCGGGTGCCGGACGAGGCCGCCCTCATGGCGGGGGTTTTTCTTAACCGCCTGGGAATAGGCATGGCCCTCCAGTCCTGCGCCACCGTGGAATACGTTATTACCGAAGTCCAGGGAAAACCTCACCCCAGCCTGATATACACCCGGGATACGGAGATTGGGGACCCCTATAACACCTACGTGTACCCCGGACTGCCGCCGGGGCCCATCTGTTCCCCCGGAGCCCTGGCCCTGGAGGCTGTCCTGCGGCCCCAGGAAAGCGATTACCTGTACTTCCGCCTGGTGGACCCCGGGGCGGGGCGGCATTACTTTTCCAGAACCTACGATGATCATATCAAAGCCGGGGTCTTCTACGTCAAAGGGAATCCCCCGTGAGCCGTATCGCCCAGTCAACCATACAGGAAGTAGAAAGAAAACTGGATGCCCTGGCGGTGGTGGAAGACTACGTGCGGCTGGAAAAAAAGGGCGGCCGTTATTGGGGCCGCTGCCCCTTCCATTCCGGGGGCCAGGAACGGACCCCTTCCTTCACCGTCGATCCCGATAAAAAGATGTACTACTGCTTCGGCTGCCACGAGGGGGGGAGCATCATCAAATTCATTATGGAGATGGATAAACTCTCCTTCCCCGAGGCGGTAGAAACCCTGGCCCGGCGCTTCGGTATCGAGATCATCAGGGAAAACGGGATCGCCGATGCAGCCGATCCCGAAAAAAACAGCCGAATCGAAGGGCTTGCCGAACTTTACCGGGGGGTGTCGGTAAGTTTTCATTATTTTCTTACAAAAAAATCCGAAGGGACAACGGCAAAGCGTTATATTATCTCCAGGGGAATCAGTCAGGAGATGATAGATCGTTTCAAATTGGGGTATTCGCCGGAGGACCGGCTCTGGCTTTACGGCTTTCTAACGAAAAAGGGCTTTTCTCCGCCCCTTTTAGCCGCTTCGGGGCTCTTTTCGGAACGTTATCCCCAGTCAAGCTTCTTTTCCGGCCGCCTCATGTTCCCCATCGCCGACCGTCAGGGCCGGGTTGTGGCTTTCGGGGGGCGGATCATCTCCGGGGAGGGGCCCAAGTACATCAATTCCCGGGAAACCGAGATTTACCATAAGGGCCAAACCCTCTTTGCCATCGATCTGGCCTTGCCGGAGATCCGCAGGACCAAAACCGCCTACCTGGCGGAAGGCTACATGGACGTAATTGCCCTTCACCAGGCGGGGATTACCAACGCCCTGGCCCCCCTGGGAACGGCCTTTACCGATGATCAGGCAAAACTTCTGAGCCGCTGGGCGGACCGGATCAACCTGGTTTTCGATTCCGACGAGGCCGGCCAAAACGCCGCGGTAAAGGCGATCCTTACCTGCAGGAAGAATGGCCTGGCCTGTTCGGTAGCCGTTCCCGGCGGGGAAGGGTCCCAAAAGGGGGAAAACGAGCCCCCGGAGGGGGAAATTTTCAAAGATCCCGCGGATATTCTCAAATATCAAGGGCCTGACGCATTGCAAAAACAAATGCAATATCTTATACTGGACTTTGAGTATCTTATCTCCCGAAGCAGGCGGCTTTTCGACATCTCAGGTTCCGAAGGGAAGGCAAAGGCGGCGGCCTTTTTATTTCCCTACTTGGAACTTTTGGATTCGGAAGTATCACGGGACGCTTGTTTTGGGGCCGCCGCGGATGCCCTGGGGGCCGATCGGGCGGCAATCCTAAACGACTATAGCCGGAGGTATACCGGGAGAACGACATCACGACCGGAAGGGGATAGCCCCAAACCCCTTCAAATGAACGATGAACTGGGGCTCCTTACCCTGATTATGGTGAATTCCGGATTGTATCCGTTATTTCGCAAGGCTATAGGAATAGAGGAGATAGAAGACAGGGCCGCCAAAGAACTCTTCATTGCCATGGAAGAGTGCTATGTCCGTGAAGAAGGCGGCGTTGACGCCATTTTATCCCGTATTTCCTCAGTACCCCTGCGGAATTTCGTGGTAAGCAAGGGAATTTCCAGAGAATTTGCGGGGAACCCTGAACAGCTCATGAATGACGGCATTAAAAGACTCAATCAAAAAAAACTCAGGCGCAGGCTTTCTGAAATAGCGGCGGAACTGCACGGCCTGGAACATAATCCCTCTGTTCAGAGACAGGAGGATCGGCTCGATGAACTTTTGACAGAGAAGATGCACATCGATACCGAATTACGCCGCTTGAAGGAAGCTAAGGTATGATCATGACGGAAGCACAGACCCAAGATATAGCCCTTGATCCTGCGGTTATTAAGCTTATCGAACATGCAAAAGACAAGAAGACTCTCTCCTACGAAGAACTGTCGGATTACCTTCCCGAGCATATTGCCAATTCGGATAAGATAGAACAGGTCCTGGCCCTCCTGGAGGCCAACAATGTCCAGCTCATCGAGGAAGAAAATTCAGGGGAAGATGAGGGGGAACCGGCGCCCCGGAAGCCGTCTAACGCTGAAAAAAAACGGCTCATATACAACGACAAAGAATCCTCCGTGGATGATCCGATCAGGCTTTATTTGCGGGAGATTGGCCGGGAGAATCTTCTTACCGCCGAACAGGAAGTTGAACTCTCCAAACAGATGGAGGAGGGGGAAAATATCATCAAGGGGGTAATTAAAGAGTCGGGAATGGTTATCCCCGAATTTCACCATATCTACCAAAAGCTCAATCCAAAAAAAGATATTAGAGAACTCAATCTTTCAAAAAAAGAAATAACCGAACAGATGACCGAACGGCGCCGGCTTTTACAGAACTACAAGGAAACTATCAAGCTTATCCTTCCGGATCTGCGGGGCTACATGGAGCTTAAGCGGCACATCATTTCCCGGGGGGGGAATTTCTTTGAGGATCAGGAACTCCTCGGCCTCCGCCGCAGGATCATGGAGGCGATCAACGGCGTGGAGATACACCAGGAGGAGATCACCGGGTTTTCGGAAAAATTCATCCAGGCTTCCAAAAAAATCAAACGGTTCCGCAAGGAACAGGAACGCATCGAAAAACATCTGCGGGTGGAATCCCTCAAAGAACTCAGGGCCATTGGCCGCCGTTTGACCATAAAGGACGAACGGGAGCAGTTGGAACAGGAATTAGGCTTGAGTTCCGATGAGATCAAAGAAAAAATTCGTCATATCCAGATGACCGAAAAGAAAATTCACCAGATGGAAGCGGAATTCGAGGAAACCATCGAAAGCATTAACCTCATGGCCAAGGAGATCAGCCGGGGCCGGGTAATGATGAAAAACGCCAAAGACCGGCTTATCAAGGCCAACCTGCGGCTGGTGGTATCCATAGCGAAAAAATACACAAACCGGGGACTCCATTTCTTCGATCTGGTTCAGGAAGGCAACATCGGCCTTATTAAAGCGGTGGAGAAATTCGAATACAAAAAGGGTTTTAAGTTTTCTACCTATGCTACCTGGTGGATCAGGCAGGCGATTACCCGTTCTATTTCCGATCAAGCCCGGACTATCCGGGTGCCGGTTCACATGATCGAGCAGATCAACAAGGTGGTCCGGGAAAGCCGGCAGCTTATGCAGGTTCTGGGCCGGGAACCTACGGACGAGGAAATAGCGGAACGTCTCGGCTGGGCGGCGCAAAAAGTAAAGGCTGTAAAAAATGTCGCCCGGGAGCCCATAAGCCTGGAAACTCCCATCGGGGAGGAGGAAGATTCCCTTCTGGGGGATTTCATCGAGGACAAGGATGTGGAGAATCCCGCCAACCAGACCGCCTTCACTTTACTGCAGGATCATATCTCCAGGGTACTTTCGACCCTCCCTGCCAGGGAGCAGGAGGTCCTCAAGATGCGTTTCGGCCTGGATGACGGTTATTCCCTAACCCTGGAGGAGGTAGGACTTTACTTCAATGTTACACGGGAACGGATTCGTCAAATCGAAGCCAAGGCCCTAAGAAGGCTGCGGCATCCTGTACGAAGCCGGAAATTAAAAGACTACCTGGATCACTAGCAGCCTGCTGTACTTGTAGGTTTTTTGCATCACTTTGTGCCGTAAAAACCACGATTTATGGGCTGCTTTGCCGGTTTGCAAGGTAAAAAATCGCCGTACAGGCGATTTTGGAGGTTTTATGCGCGAAGCGCAACAAACTGCTAGGGGGATCACATGGCAATGGACGAGGTGTTGAAGAAACTGCAAATGCTGCAGGATATTCTTTCGGAAAAAATAACCCTGGAGCAGGACATCCAGGAAATTCCAAAAATTCTGGTTACCCAGGAGGAGATTCTTTCCCGCTTTAAGCGGACTTTCGTGGAAAAAAGCCTGGAGCAGGAAAAGGCACGGATTGCCGAGTCGGAATTCCGCAATTTCCTGATAGAAGCCGAAACCCACCGGGAAAAGGCTGAAAAAACCATGGAATTCGTAACCACTGCCCGGGAAATAGAGGCCCTGGAAAAGGAGATCCGGGACGCCGCGGAAAAAGAACAGCAGTACCGCAAGGATGTACAGCGGGAAGAGCGGCTTTCGGCGGATCTGAACGAGCAAATCAGGCAGACCAGCGCCCTTATCGAACAGCAGGAGCAGGAACTTGCCGTCCAGCGTTCCGGGGTGGAAGCGGAAACGGCGGAGAAAAAAGCCAAACTGGAAGAACTGGCCGTCCGGGAAAAGGAACTGTCCTCCGGCCTGGATCAGGAGGTTCTCTTCAAGTTTGAACGGATCATCCGTAATAAAATGGGCCGGGGCATTGTGGCTATCCGGGGCGGAGTTTGTATGGGCTGCCACATGATCCTGCCCGTTCAATTCGCCAATACCGTCCGCCAGGGGGAGGAGATAGTTTTCTGCCCCTACTGCTCCCGAATCCTCTACTACGAGGAAGCCGAGGAAGGGCAGGAAGAATTTTTCGATATAGAAGATTCGGGGAGTCTCTCCGATCTTGAGGATATGGAAGAGGAAGAATTCGAGGATGAGGAGGAAGAAGAAGAAAAGGTAAATGTCGATTACGAAGAGTAATGCGATATTCCTAAAATTCAAATTTCATTAACAACGATGAACCAGGCTGCCGCGGGGGGTCCCAAAAAAGCCCCTGTTCCGTCATTGTGCGGAAGGGACATGGGCGCCGCCTGAGGAAAGTCCGGGCTCCGCAGGGCATGATGCCGGGTAACCCCCGGGCGGGAATGGCCAAAGCCCTTCCCGACAGAAAGCGCAGCAGAAAATATACAGCCCCGGAGGGCGGCCCCATCAGGGGCGGTCCTCCGGCGGTAATGGTGAAATGGCGGGTTAAAAGCCCACCGCGGCGCCGGCAACGGCATCGCTGGCAAGCCTCATCAGGAGCAAAATCAAGCGGCGCCGCAGAAGTTCGCTTCTGTGCCAATTGCCCGTTGGTCAAGCGCAGGTAGATTGCCGGGGATTTCCCCGGAGGCCGTCCGCAAGGCCGGTTCAAGACAGATGGCAGTCAACGTCAAACCGCCTCCGGCGGTTTGACGACAGAACCCGGCTTATGGTTCATCGTTTTTTTTAGCGTAATTTTGTTTTGTCATAGA
>JAIRNB010000078.1 GCA_031258265.1 Treponema sp.
TGAATTAGCTGCAATATTTTTGTATTTATTGAGGTGCCATAATGAAAAGTTATCAGCCGGGTCATCCCCGGCCGCAGTTCACGCGGGATAAAGACTCGTGGAAGCCGCTGGACGGAACATGGGATTTTGCCTTTGACGATTCCGATGAAGGCCATAATGGAGGGTGGTTCCATTCTTTCCCGGCGGGGAAGAAGATTACCGTTCCCTTTACCTATGAATACCCCGCCAGCGGGATTGGGGATCAGAGCCATCACGATGTGGTCTGGTATCAAAGAACCGTGGAACTGGACAAGGAACAGGGCAGGCGGATTCTCCTCCACTTTGAGGGCAGCGACTACCACACTCAAGTCTGGGTCAACGGCATTTTTACAGGGGAACACAGCGGGGCTTATGCCCGTTTTTCCCTTGACATCACCGAAGCGGCGCTGCAGGGGAACAACCGGATCACCGTCCGGGTAGAGGATTCCTTTGACATTGCCCAGCCCCGGGGAAAACAGCGATGGAAGGACGAGAATTTTGGCTGCTGGTATCTCCAGAACACCGGCATCTGGAAAAGCGTGTGGATTGAACAGATCCCTAAGACCCATATTACCGGGGTAAAAATGACCCCGGTAATAGAAAAGGGGGCCCTGGAGATAGAAGTGGAACTGAGCCATGCCGGGGGAGACCTGAACTTTGAAGCATTGGTAAGTTTCCAGGGAAAGGCGGTAAACGGCGTTTCGGTCCCGGCCTTGAAAAAGCGCATGGCCCTTACGCTGGACCTCAACTCCAGCCAGCTCTGGGAATGGGGAATACGGTCCTGGTCCCCGGAAAAACCGGATCTCTACGACATCGAGTTCAGGCTTACGAAAAACGGCGCGGCCCTTGACCGGGTTTTCTCTTACTTCGGCATGAGGGAAATCAGAATCCTGGGAAAATCGGTGCTTCTAAACGGCAGCCCCCTGTATCAGCGGCTTATCCTGGACCAGGGCTACTGGAAAGAATCGGGGATTACCCCTCCCGGCGAACAGGCCCTGATCGACGACATCGACAAGATCATGGCGGCCGGTTACAACGGGGTACGGAAGCACCAAAAGACCGAAGACGAGCGTTTCCTCTATTGGGCGGATGTAAAGGGCCTTTTGGTGTGGAGCGAAATGGCCGCCGCCTACGAATTTAACGATGCTGCGCAGAAAAACTTTACCCGGGAATGGCTGGAAATTCTTAGACAGAACTACAACCACCCGTCGATTATCACCTGGACCCCCTTTAATGAATCCTGGGGAGTCCCCCACATACAAATCTCCGGGCCCCAGCAGCATTTTACCGAAGCGATTTACCACCTGACAAAAGCCTATGATCCCTACCGGCCGGTGGTCTGTAACGACGGCTGGGAACATACGGTATCGGATATTGTAACCCTCCACGACTACGAGGAGGGCGGGGAGGATTTCCTTGGGCGTTACGGGGATTTGGAAGGGATTCTGTCCAACCGCGTCTCCCACAACAAAAGCCGCTTCGCCTTTGCCCAGGGCTACAGCTACCGGGGGCAGCCGGTGATCATCAGTGAATTCGGCGGCATCGCCTTTAGCAACCGGGGGGAAGGCTGGGGCTATGGGAACAAGGTAAAATCCCCGGAGGAATACATCAAACGCTTTGACGCCATCACCACGGCTATTAAAAAGCTCGGCGGCGTCTCCGGTTTCTGTTATACCCAGGTAAGCGATGTTCAGCAGGAAATCAACGGCATTATGGACATGGATCGTAATTTTAAGATTGCGCCGGAAATCCTAAAGGAAATAAACACCCGGAAGATAGGCGTCATCCATTCATGAAAAACCGTATCGTTGTGGATATGGACAATACAGAACAAAGCGCGGTTCTCTTTAAGGCCCTGGCCTCCCCCGTCCGCCTGGAGATGCTCAAGAGTCTGATAGACAAACCAGCCAACATCAGCGAGCTGGCCGAGCGTTTTTCCCTTCCCCTGTCCTCCGCGGCCCTCCATGTGCGGGTGCTGGAGGAGGCGGGGCTGATCTTCATCCAGGAAAAAAGGGGAATCCGGGGCTCCCAAAAGATCTGCGCCATTTTCTTTGAAGACCTCTACCTTAATCTGGCCCCCCTGAGGAACAACCAAATAGTAACCAGGGACATACTGTTCCGCATGCCCCTGGGCAATTACTTTGACTGCTCCGTAAGCCCCCCCTGCGGAATCGCCGGGTCTAAAGGGCCCATCGGCATTGACGACGCAAGCTCCACCTTTTACAACCCCGCCAGGACCCACGCCCAGCTTATCTGGTTTACATCAGGGTACCTGGAGTACCGCTTTGGCACAATGAACATTCAAAACAAGAACATCCGGGCCCTGATCTTTTCATTTGAAGTCTGCTCCGAGGCGGCGGGCTACAACAACGACTGGCCCAGCGATATTACAGTCTGGGTAAACGGCAAAGAACTGTACAGGTTCCGCAGCGCCGGGGACTTCGGCGGCCGGCGGGGCCTCTACAGTCCCCCCTGGTGGTCCGAAAACAGCAGCCAGTACGGGGAACTGCACCACCTGGAAATCAACGAAAGCGGCAGCTACGGCGACGGGATCAAATGTTCGGACCTGAATCTGGAAACCCTCCATATCGCCCAAAAGGATTTCATCTCCTTCAAAATCGGCGTCAAGGAAGACGCCGAATACGTGGGAGGCATTAACATCTTTGGCGAACACTTTGGGAACTACAACCAGAACATCGAGATGGTAGCAAAACTGGAACGCTAACGTTCTGTGACAGTAGGAATTATAAGGGCGCATCCCCGTCCCCGAAGGGACGGGGACCGGGCTATCGCTGCAATCTTTTGGCTTCGCCAAAAGTATTTCCGCTCTATCCCTTGCGCTGCTAAAAAATGGCATCCATGCCATTTTTTAGCTTTAGGTTTTTGCTTCACAAAAACCTAGGCATTTACTACAGCCGGCATCCTGCCGGCCAGGGCATACAGCCGAAGGCTGTATATTAGATAATGTGGCTTCGCATCAGCCCCTTCGGGGCTGTGCAGTAAGGAAATTTATTGTGGCTTCGCGGCTGGTGTATAGCGCCACCGTATGCCCCCTAATGGCGCGCACGTCTCCCATACACGTCCTGTAGGCGCCGTTTTGGACTCTTGGCAATACCATTAGCCCCTGGTATAATAAACCCCAATGAAAGAGTTTTGCGGATATTTGCCGGACAATTTGCCGCTAAACCGCCTAACTTGGCACGGTTCTTGCTCTCTCTCATAAGACTCACCGCCATCTTTTTCTGAAAAAATTTATCCCGGTATGGAGTTTTGCCAAAGGCGAAACTCCAACGCAAAGCGGAGCTTTGCGAACTCACCGCCAATTAACACCCCCTTCCC
>JAIRNB010000096.1 GCA_031258265.1 Treponema sp.
CTCCGTTCGGAACTGCCGGGTCCTGTGTATGCCTTAGGCTCCGGCTATGTTTCGGCGGCGGATTATGTAAATTACATTGTCCCCTACCGGGTGAATGCGGAGAGCAGCCACAGTCTTACCAGTTCCGGCTATATCCTGGGGGAATATGAAAGCCCCGGCGGACGCTTCGGGGCGGAACTGGGGCTCCGGCTGGATCACCTGTACTTTATGGGGAAGGGTTTTTCGGTCCCCTCCCGCCCGGCCCTCTCCCCCCGGCTTAACCTGGATTTTACGCTTTTGAAAAACGCCGGACCCTTTGAATCCCTGTCCCTGACCGCGGGGACGGGGCTTTTCTCCTCCGCCAACGATATGCTTTCCACCCTGCGGGACGGCGATATTAACGGCGGTTTTACCCTAAAGCCCAACAGGGCCCTTACCAGCCTGGGGGGAATTAAGGCGGAATTTTCCCAGGGCCTCAGCATTGGTATAGAAGGCTACTACAAGTATGTTTTTGACAGGACCTATGTGTTTACGGACATCAACGCTTCCCGGCGTTACTTTTACTTTGACGGGGAGGGGCGGATCTGGGGTTTTGATATGCTGTTCAAGAAGGCCCTGGGCCGTTATCTGGACGGCTGGATAAGCTATTCTTTTAACAGCGCCCTCTACCGGGAACCGGGGGTTCCGGGGAATCCCAATGAGTTTTACAGTGTTACCAACGCCGTGTCCAACGAATGGTATTACCCTTCGTTTCACCGGTTCCATGTCCTTAACCTGATTCTTAACATCAAGCCCAGGGAGAAGTTCACCATTACCACCCGTTTCGGCCTTGCCAGCGGGGTTCCCCTTTCCACCGTGGTAACCGGTAAGCAGCCCTATTCCGTGGATGTGCTGGATGAATATGGGAATCATTCCAGCTATATCCAAAAGTGGAAGCGGATCACCGCCAGGGACAACAACAACCGGGTTTCCCTTTCTATTCCCATGGATATTAAATTTTCGATTTTTAATTACAAGCCCAACGGCAGGGCCCGCCAGGAATTCTATGTGGCGATTGAAAATGTCCTTTCCCTGGTCCATACCCCCAAGGGAAACACCACCTTTAACCCCTACACCGGGGAGGACAACCGGGGAAGCCTGAGCGCCTCCTATGATATTCCCGTCCCCATCCCCTCCTTCGGCTTTAAGTGGAGTTACTGATGATAAAAATCCCGGTGGTGGAAGGAATCGCGGCGTTCCGGCGGATCTTAAAAACGGTACTGGTGTTTTTTCCGATCCTCTTTCTTTCGGGCTGTTTGTCCCTGACGGAGGGGGCGGGGAGGCTCCTGGAGGGGAGATTTAACTACACCGTCCGCCATTACCGCAGCCCCAAGACGGTTCCCCAGGGCCGGGGATACCAGGTTTTGGAAAGGGCGGGTAAGGCGGGGCGCGGGCTTGATATTCTTATCGAGGCCCTTCCCTTTATCACCCTAAAGGCTTCGCTCCCGGAGCAAAACGGGAGTTTTTACCTGAAATCCCTGGACTATCTGGGGGGAAATTCCTCGGGTTGGGTGGAATTCAGTCTGGCCCTGTCCGGCGGGGGAAGTTTTATTTCCAGGGAGGGCGGCGTTTCCACCCTGCGTTTGAGGCCCCCCACCGACGCGGCCCTGATCTCCGGGGGGAGGATTCGCCGGGAAGGAACCCTGCTTTCCGGGGAAGAGGCCCTAAGGGCCCTTAATAACCGTTATGAACGGATTCAGGCTTTGACCGAATGGATGCGGGGAAAGGAGGCCCCCCTCCGGGCCGCCGGCAGCCTGGAGAATTTTGAGTCCTATTGGAAACCCCTCCTCCTTCCCGAACTGGTTCCCCGGAAAAAACGGCCCCCGCTTTACAGTGCCGGAACCGGTCTCCGCCGCCTTAGGGCGGAGCAGGTTAGCTGGAATACCGCGTATACGGAAAAGATACTACCGGAAGAACTCCGATCCCTGCGGGACTCCGGAACCCTGAATCGGGACTGGGAGGAAAGCCGCGGGTGGATTTTCCTGATCTATGCCTGGGACCATATATTTAATACCCTGGAAACATCGGCCGTAGAGCTGCGGGAAAAGTAAGGCCGGCGGGCAAGGGGAACGTCATTGTAGAAGAACAGCATAGTAGAAGAACATCATTGTAGAGGAATGTCATCGTATGGAAACTATTTCATTTTCCCTGTGGGAACTGTTTCGTATGGGCGGGTTTTTTATGTGGCCCCTCCTCTTTTTCTCCGTGGCGGTGATCGCCATTTCCCTGGAGCGGGCTATTTACCTGGGTTATCATAATCTGCGGATGGATGATATGGGGGAGGTTCTTTCCGCCTGTATCCGGGACGGGGACCTTTCCCGGGGACGGGAATATTTAAATCCCCTGGCGAAGCGGCGCATGGGGGCGCGGATTCTTCTTACCCTTATTGACCGGGCCAGCCTGGGGGAACACCGGATGGAGCGGGCGGTGGAGACCCAGGCCCTTTCCTGCGTTAATTCTCTGGAAAACGGCCTTAACTTCCTTACCGCCCTGGGTTCAATTTCCCCCCTGACCGGTTTCCTGGGGACCGTGTCGGGGATGATCGGGGCCTTCAAATCCATAGCGGAGGCCACGGAGGTGAACGCCCAGATCGTGGCCAATGGTATTTATGAAGCCCTAATTACCACGGTTTTCGGCCTTATTATCGCCATTATCGCCATGGTCTTCCATTCGATTTTTTCCCATATCGTGGATAAGTTCTCCGCCGATGTGGAGCAGACCTGCTCCACTTTGATCACCGAAATGACGGTCCCCCAGCCTCGGAAAAGCCAAATCCGGGAAATGCGGCTCCACGATGATCATTAAACGGCGAAAAAGACGGGTCTTTGGGGATTCCGGGGCCTCCAGCGATCTTGCGTTTCTCCTTATCATCTACTTTATCGTGATTGCGGGGTTTAACATTAACAAGGGTTTTCTTTTAACCCTGCCGGCCAAGGATTCCCAGCGGCTCATACAAAAAGACGAACTATTGCGCTTTAACCTGGACAGCGGCGGGGCCCTTATCTTTCAAGGGGCGCCCTGCGATTACCCCGCCGCGGAACGGGAGATCCGTTCCAAGCTGGCCTCTTACCCCAACATGGCGCTGCTCCTTACCGTGGACCCCTTAAGCCCCTGGCAGGCCCTGGTTTCGTTTGTGGAACTGGCCCAGGATCTGGAGGTGGATTCCTTTTCCTTTGTGATGGACAAAAGTTCCGGGGGGGATTCGTGAAACTGCGCCGCCCGCCCCATAAGGATTTTATCATCCCCCTTTCCTCCATGTCCGATGTGGCTTTCCTGCTCCTGATCTTTATCATGCTGGTCTCCCTGATCAATTACCGGCGGGAGGTAAAAATCGAATACCCGGAAGCCCGGAAAGCTTCGCGGACCAACGCGGAAAAAAACATGGAAATCTGGATCGACCGGGAGGGCCGGCTGTACCTGGACGGAACAGCCGCTGACCTTTTGGGGCTGACAGATGCGGTGGCGGAGATTTACCGCTCCGCCCCCGGCACCAGAATTCACATCATCGCCGATAAGAACACCCCCTACGTCCATATCGACCAGGTTATTTCCACCCTCCAGGTCCTCCAGTACCGGGTAGTAAGTTTTGTGGTAAAAGACGGGCCCCCATGAATAAGCTGCGGCTTCTCCTCTTTGTCCTGGTTGCCGCCCTTCACGGCCTGGCGATCTTATTTGTCGCCTTCCATGTCCAGGGGGATTCCGGGGAGCCGGAAGAGAAGATCCGGGTAATGAAGCTTACGGATATTGCCGAGTACATTCCCCCGCCTCCCGAAAATCCGCCGCCTCCGCCCCCCCAGGCGGCTCCCCCGCCTGATAACGCGGTGGAAACCATCGCGGAGGAGATGGTCGAAACAGAGGAAGAGCCGGAGGATCAGACCCTGGTGGAAGCCGGCAGTATTGTTGTTTCCCGGCCCCCCATATCCGCCGGAACCGAAGAAGAATACCTTCCCGCCCATAAAATCTCTGTTCTGCCCGTATTTCCCGATGACGCGATCCTGGGCGCCCTGGTGTATCCGGTTATCGCCAAACGTTCCAACATCCAGGGGCGGGTAATACTGGATCTCTTTATCGACAGGACCGGGACCGTCAGGCGAATCGACATACTGCGGGAGGATCCCCCAAACCGGGGTTTTGGGGAGGCGGCCAGGGAAGCCTTCCGGGAGGCCCTGGGAAATCCGAAGAACCGCTGCAAGCCGGCCCTGGCCAACGGGGAACCGGTATCCGCCCGGATCCGCTATCCGGTAAGCTTTAGGCTGCGCCGCTAGGAGCCAAACACGATTGAACTTGTGGATTT
>JAIRNB010000124.1 GCA_031258265.1 Treponema sp.
GGAGGCGGAACGGATCAAAAAGGCCGTGGACATTGCGGGAATCCTGGGGGCGTCCTGCCTGCGTCATGACGCAACTTGGGGAATCAAGGGAACTGGGTGCCGGACTTACCGGGACGCTATCCGTCTTATTGTCCCCGCTATCCGGGGAGTAACGGAATACGCCGCCTGCTCCGGTATTCGTACCATGACGGAGAACCATGGTTATCTTTTACAGGAGAGCCGCCGCATGGAAGAACTGGTGCTGGCGGTGGATCGTCCCAACTACGGTCTCCTGGTGGACATTGGCAATTTCATGTGCGCCGATGAATCGAGCCTCGCCGCCCTGCCGACAGTCATGCCCTATGCCTTCCATGTCCACGCGAAAGATTTTCTGTGGAAAAGCGGCGTTGAGGCCCGGCCCGATGATTCCTGGTTTCCCACCCGGGGGGGTAATTATCTGCGGGGCACTATTTTGGGCCACGGGGCAGTACCCCTTTCCCAGTGCCTGGCCTTTATAACGGGGAGCGGTTACACCGGCGATATCTCCCTGGAGTTTGAGGGTTCCGAGGATCCCCTGGACGCCGCCCGCCGGGGTTTTGAATTTCTTAAGGCCCGCTGCCCAACGGAAGTTTAAAAGCCAAAGGACCTCAAGGGAAGCGGCATTTTAATATACAGCCTGGCCGGCATGAATGCCGGCTGTGATAGACGTGTCCAAAACCAAAAAAAAGAACAATTTTATGGTTCCTAGCGTCCCCGTCCCTTTCCCGCTATAATGGGTTTATGTCTGAAACCGCTCCCCTTGTCCTCATCGACGCCTACGGTCTCATTTACCGTTCGTACTTTGCCTTTATGTCCCATCCCCTGCGGAACAGCCAGGGCCGGAATGTGTCGGTCCTTGTGGGTTTTGCCCGGACCCTCCTTAGTCTCCTGGACGAGGGCTTGTTCCTTTCCGGGGAAAATGGGGAAGCGGTCCTGGGCCGGCCCCTCTGTCTGGCGGCGGCTTTCGATTCTTTGACCCCTACCTTCCGCCACAAGCTCTATTCCGCCTACAAGGCTACCAGGGAAAAGGCCCCGGAGGACCTGCACGACCAGGTGCCCCTGGTGGAAGAACTGCTGGAAGCCCTGGGGATTCGGGCCCTGCGGGTAGACGGCTATGAGGCGGATGATATTATCGCCACCCTGGCGGAGATCTGCCGGAAGGAAAAACGCCGCTGTTACATCCTCTCCAGCGACAAGGACCTGCTTCAACTAGTGGGGGAAAGTACCTGGGAGCTGCGGCCCCGGAAATCCGCCGCCTCCGGTCCCTCCTATGAACTGGTGGACCCCGGCAAGGTGAAGGCTGAATGGGGTGTCGATCCCGGCAGGATACTGGACTTCCTCTCCCTGGTGGGAGACAGTTCCGACAATATCCCCGGCGTTAAGGGGGTGGGCGAAAAGACGGCGGGGAAACTCATGGCCCGCTACGGCTCCCTGGACGGGATTTACGAAAATATTGCCGGCATCGAGGGGAGTCTGGGGAAGAAGCTGGCGGAGGGGAGGGAAAGCGCCTACTTTTCCAAGAAACTTATCACCCTGGAAAAAGCGGTCCCCCTGCCGGTAAAAAGCATTGATGAACTTTCCGTGGAGGTTCTGGATCGCCCCGCCGGGGCCCGGGTTCTCTTCCGGGAGGGGGTTTTGCAGATTGCCCGCAGGCTGGACAAAAACCTGGAAAACGGGGCTGGTCAGGGGACCGCCGAAATTTCAGGTTCCGTATCGCGGGAGAGGAACGGTCCGGGGAACGGTCTGGGTTTGGAAACGAAAAACCCGGAGTTCCGGGGGAACCCGCCGGAGGAGCGGACCGCCGCAATGGAAGTCCCGGAGAATCTGCGGGGGCCGGGTTCCTACAAGACTGTCCTGGACCTGGGGGAGCTTAAATCCCTCCTGGCCGCCGGGAAAAAACAGGGCTTTTTGGCTCTGGATTTTGAAACCGATTCCCTGGATGCCTGGAACGCCCGGCCTATCGGGATTTCCCTGGCCCTTAAACCCAGGGAAGGTTTCTACGTGCCGGTGGCCCCCCACCAGGGCACCCATAGCCAGGAGGACGGTCCTGCCCCGTTCCTGGACCCCGAAAAGGTGCGGGAACTCCTGGCCCCCCTCCTGTCGAATCCCAAGATGACTATTGCCGCCCATAACGCCAAATTCGACTACAAGGTAAGCCGGGGCTGGGGTATCCCCCGCTGGACCTGCAAAATATGGGATTCCATGGTAGCCGCCTGGCTGGTGGAACCGGAACGGAATAACTACTCCCTGGATTCCCTGGCGGCCTATTACCTGGATTACCGGGATGCCCTGGCCTACAACGATGTGGTCCCCAAGGGCAGCGCCTTTGACGCCGTAACCCTGGAAACGGCCACCCGCTATTCCGCCGAAGACGTGGACCTCTGTCTTAGGATGAGGGAGTACCTTAGTCCGGCCCTGGGGGAAGGAGAAGCCCAGGGGATCTTTGAAAACCTGGAAATGCCCCTGCTTCCCATCCTCGCGGAAATGGAGGGGGAGGGAATCAAGATTGAGCCTAAGGTCCTGCGGGATTACGGGGAGGAGCTGGGAACGGAACTGGTCAGGGTGGAAAAGGAAACCTATAGCCTGGTGGGACATGAGTTCAACCTGGGCTCCCCCAAGCAGCTTCAGGAGGTCCTCTTTGTGGAACGGAAGCTTAAACCCGGCAAGAAAACGAAGACCGGCTATTCCACCGATGTCGCCGTACTGGAAGAACTGGCCAGGGAAGACCCGGTTCCGGCCCTTATCCTGCGGCACCGGACCCTGTCAAAACTCAAATCTACCTATGTGGATACCCTGGTTGATCAGGCGGACCGCCACGGCAGGCTCCATACCAATTTCGTGCAGACCGGAACCGCCACCGGGAGGCTTTCCAGCAAGGAACCTAACCTTCAAAACATCCCTATCAGGGACGAGGAGGGCCGCAGAATTCGGGAAGCCTTTACCGCCCGGCCAGGGAATCTCCTGATCAGCGCCGACTACAGCCAGATAGAACTGGTGGTCTTGGCCCATCTCTCGGGGGACGAGAATCTGATCGCCAGTTTCCGGGAGGGCAAGGATGTCCACGCCCGTACCGCCTCCCTTATCTTTGGGATAAACGAGGAAGAAGTGCAGGGTTTCCAGCGGCGCATTGCCAAGACCATTAACTTTGGGGTGATGTACGGCATGAGCGCCTTCCGCCTGGCCAATGAACTGGACATTACCCGTACCGAAGCGGCGGCTTTTATCGACGCGTATTTCAAGACCTACTCCGGGGTCAGCCGCTTTATCAACGAACTGATCGCCAGAACCGAGGAAACCGGCTATGCCCTTACCATTTTTGGCCGTCGCCGCCGGATCCCCGCCATCAACTCCCGGAACAAGACCGAAAAGGCCGCGGCGGAGCGGGTGGCGGTGAATACCCCTATCCAGGGCTCCGCCGCGGATATTGTTAAGACCGCCATGCTCAAACTGGACCGGGCCCTAAGAGCCGCCGAAAGCCCCGCCAAACTGCTCCTCCAGGTCCATGATGAACTTATCCTGGAGTGTCCCAAGGCGGAGGCCCCCGCCGCCGCGGAACTGGTGCGGACCGTCATGGAAGGGGCCGTGTCCCTCTCGATACCCCTGCGGGTCAGCGTGGAAACGGGCAGGCGGTGGGGGGATTTCCACTAATGCCCCCTGGTTCCACCTTTATCCTAAAATGCGGCATCACCGGAGTGCGGCCCTTCGGCGGCCTTCCCCGGGCGGCCGCGTGTACCGGGCCTTACGCCATGCCGCATCAGCGCAGCAACATGCTTTCGCATGCGCCCGGCTGGCGGGGGGGATTTTCACTAATGCCCCCTGGTTCCGCCTTTACCCCGGAATGCGGCATCACCGGAGTGCGGCCCTTTGCTAAAAGGAATTTTCATCCATGAACACCAGGGACCGTCCCCATTTTATTGCCCAGCTTATCGCCTGGCACGAGGAGGATCAGCATGGACGGGTCATCAAAGCCATAGAAAAACTGGGGAAAAAAGAACGGGATTATGAAATTGTCTGCTACTATGCCCGGGCCCTTAACAACATAGGCCGTTTTCAGGAAGCCCTGAATGTCCTGCTCGATCTGGAACAGGAAGGGAAGGACGATGCCGCGTGGTATTTCAGAGTCGGCTATTCCCTCTACTACCTCAACCGCGAGAATGAGGCCGCGGAATTCTTCTTCAAGGCCATCGAAAACGGAGACGACAGTGAAGACACCCGCCTGCTGCTGGAGGCAAGCCTTTCCGAGGCGGAAATCCGCCGCCGGCAGGAAATCCCCGGCTATGCCCCCGAATGTTACGCCGAGGAAGACCTCAGAGCCCTGGAAGCCCATATCGAAAAGCACTTCGGCCTCTACCGGAATGTGTTCCACGAGATCGAATCCCCCGATATTCATGTAGACATAGCCGTCGTGGAACCTACCCCCCAGCGAAACTACTACACCCTGATAACCATGGGTATGGGGGCCTGGAAGATGAAGACCCCCCCGGACCTGGAAGGCATGGACCGGGCGGAGATCATGGTGTGCCTTCCCCCGGACTGGAACCTGGATAACCTGGACGATGAACGCTGGTACTGGCCCGTCCGCTGGCTTAAGATTCTGGCCCGGCTTCCCATCAACGAAGACGCATGGCTGGGTTGGGGCCACACCATTCCTAACGGCGAACCCTTTGCGGATAATACCAGACTCAGCTCCATCTTACTGCTTAACCCCGGCGCCTTTGGGGAGGAAGCCGCGTACTGTAAACTTCCCAACGGGGAACGGGTAAATTTTTACCAGATGATCCCCCTTTACGAGGAGGAAACCCAATTCAAAATAAAAAACAACGTCCAGATTCTCCTCAATTTCCTGGACCGCGAGGCCCTGGAATACGTGCATATCGACCGGGAAAATATCTGTGACGATACCATTACATTTTAGGACAGCCCTAAATCAAGGAGGCCTCCCATGGCAAATTACCAGTCCGATATTCATAATTCGGATTATGAGGTGGAATATTTGGAAATCCTGGCCGGCAGCAACAGCCTTATCAATACCGCCGGCCGCGGCGGAGAATCCCTCAACGGCCGCTGGAATTTTATTCCCGACTGGTACGACACCCTGCGGCGGGCCCATTGGTACAGGGATG
>JAIRNB010000175.1 GCA_031258265.1 Treponema sp.
CAAGCCTCCGGCATTTTTCCAGGAAAAAGGGAGCGCCGGGTTTCCGGCTTAAAGCAGAGTCCTCCCCCAAAAAAAGAGAAGGGTATCTTAATTGGCGGTGAGTATGAGAGAGAGAGCAAGAACCGTGCCAAGTTAAGCGATTCTAGCGAAAAATTACTTGGCAAAAGACCGGGAGAGACTCTCATTGGGCTTAGCATAAAGGGAAGCAAAATTTATTGCAACAGCGGGGCCAGGATCTGCCAGGGCATTTACCCTCCGGCGCTATGCGTAGCCACATTTGTTAATATACAGCCTGGCCGGCAGGATGCCGGCTGTGGTAAATGCTTAGGTTTTTGCGAAGTAAAAACCTAAAGCTAAAAAATGGCATGGATGCCATTTTTTAGCAGCGCAAGGGATTGAAGCGGAAATACCGGAAGAATTGCGGAGCAATTCTGAGGAATTGAAGCGGAAAGCCCGGTTTTTGCGCCCGCGCAAAAATGCGCCCATAAACAACGCCAGAAAGAATCACTTTTTGATATTATCGCGGCAGTCGTTAGAAAAATTACTGTCCGATATTTCCTTGATTCCGCCGTTCTGGGCCCTGTACCTTCCGGGGCTTAGGCCCGTGTAATTTTTGAATATCTTTGAAAACCAGCTTTGGTCCTCGAAGCCGCAGGAACCGGCAATTTCGCTGAGGGACAGATCGGTCTCCCAGAGAAGACGGCTTGCCTTTTCCACCCGGAGTTGGTTGAGGTAACTGGAAAAGTTCTCTCCCATTTCCTCTTTGAAGATGGTGCTGAAATACGGGGCGGAAAGTCCCGATATGTCGGCGGCTTCTTTTAGGCTTATTTTCCTGTGGAAGTTTTCCTGCAGGTGGCGTTCAACCCTGCGGAGCGCCGCCGCGTGCCGGACTCCCTGGAAGGAGAAGATCTGCTCCGCCATCTGCTCCACCATGACATTGAGTACATCGGTGAGTTCCTCTATGGATTTCGCCTCTTCGATGCACTTTATGTTGCTGTTGTTGGTTTCCAACTGGTTTTTTTCATAACCCGCCGCTATTCCCCCGGCGCCGGTCCGGGAGAGGAGAACTACCAGTTCTATGGCCCGGAACTGGATATAACTGTACTCCCCGGGGTTGGAGAAAAGGAGGGCGGCCAGAATATCGGTAAGGATAGACTTCCCCGCCTCCTGATCCCCCCTGCGGAGGGCGGAAAGAAGCTGCCGCTCCTTGTCCATGGGATAGCCGGGGAAGCTGACTCCCTGGGGGTACTTCTGCTCCAGTTCCCTGACGGCGGCGGCCAGCCGGGTCTGCTGCTGGGCCCGGCGCCTGATGGTCTCGTAGTAATGCTCATTTCCGGAGGACAGGGATTCTGCGCAGATAAGCAGCAGTTCCGCCAGGGCCTTGATCTTCTCCGGCCTTGCCGAGGGAAAACTATTTAACTTGTCAAGGAATTCAGGTTCCGTTACCGGTTCCCCGCCGGGGTGATGGGCCGCGTTGTAAGTGTCGTCCCGGAAACCGGAGCCCAGGAGGGCCCCCGTGAAGGAACTTTGAACATAGATGGGGCTGGTCCAGAACATAAAACCCAGGGGGCAGCGGTACGTGTAACTGCCTCCGTAGCGGTAGGATTCCCTTATGGCGCTGAGGTGCATAACATCACAGGGGCTTGGAAAGGGTTCGGTAAGTTCTTCCGGTACAGGCTTCCCCTGCCGGCGGGCACATTCCAGGCACATATTCCGGCTGGAAAAAGACATCTCGTAAATTTCGGGAACTACCTGGCCGCCGGCATCATGGACACAAACCATGGAGCCTGTGGCCTTGGCGTAATTTAGAAGCATATTACAAGCTTTAACAAGCAGCGGATTGGTTTTTTCATTTTTTGACATTGGAGGCCTCCAAGAGCCTTAACCGGCGCGGTTACCGCCTTGGGAATAAACATTAATTCCTCCCTGTTCCCGGTATTTACCCGGGCTATAACCGGTATAGCTTTTAAATATTTTAGAAAACCAGCTTTGATCCTCGAATCCGCAGGATTCCGAAATATCGTTCAGGGATGCGTTGGTTTCGATTAACATGATGCAGGCTTTCTCCACCCGCAGGCGGTTGAGGTGGGTAGAAAGGTATTCTCCCATTTCTTCCCGGAAGATAGTGCTGAAGTAGGGAGCGGAAAGACCCGAAGCTGCGGCAATCTCGTCCAGACTTACCTTGCGGGTATAGTTTTTCCAGATATAGCGTTCGGCCCGCCTTAAGGCGGAAGCGTGGCGCAGACCCTGGAACGAAAAGATCCTCCCGGCCATCCGGTCGATGATCCGGTAAAGGTTGGCGGACAGTTCTTCTATGGTCGAAGATTCGCCGATTCTTTTTAGGTGCAGGTTATTTTCTTCCAGCAGGGCGCCGGTCTCCTTTCCCACAACACAGGCGCGGGAAAGGAAAACCACTAATTCAATGGCGCGGCAGCGGAAAAAACGCAGATCGCCGGGGCAGATCTGGTCCAAAACGGCAAGGATACTTTCCAGTATCCGTTTGGCGGCCACACCGTCCCCCCTGCGCAGGGCGGCAATTAAAAGCCGTTCATTAGAACTGGGCGGGGCGGGAATCCCCATTTCCCCGGCGGCTGTTTCCTCCAGGGCCGCCGTTTCCGGGGCATTCATCATGTCCGCCGTTTCCCCCGGGGCCTGGGGTCCGGGGATGGGCGCGCCGGCCGGATTTTCCATCGCCGGGTTTCCCACTGCAGGATTTTCCGCCGCCAGGTTTTCCACCACGGCCTTGACAGTTCCGGCTTTACCGGTGGAGATCCGCTGGGCGCAGATAAGCATCATCTGGGCCAGGGCCTTTATTTCCTCGTAGTTTCTCCGGGGAATTTGCTCCAGGCTTTTTTCGATCTGTCCGCTCTCCATGCCGGAGGCCCTCATCCTCGCGGAGGCCTCTTCTTTTTCTATTCCCAGCACCTTACCGGCGATCAGGGCCCCCGCATAGCGGCCCCCGGAATAAAGGGGGCTGATCCAAAAAACTAAGCCCATGGGGCACATATAGATATAGGAACTTCCCAGCTTGCGCGATTCTTCAATGGCGTTTTGATGTACGGCGCCGCAGAAGGAATTTCCCCCGGAATCCCCCGCGCCGCAGCGCGCGGGACCGTATCCGCAGCAGCAGCAAATAAGCCGGTCCGGTTCGGTTTTTCCAAGATCAAAAGACTGGCCTTCCGCATCGAGGACCTGAATCACACAATCCGCAGCCTGTTCATAGGCGCCAAGAATACCGCCGGCCTTGAACAGGAGAGGTTCGATCTCCCGGCTGCTAAAACTATTTCCCATTCCCGATTTCAATATAGCCCCCCTTGAAAGCTAAAAAAGCAAAGCTTATCAGTTTAGCAGTTTATGGGGTTAATAAGGACGGAATACACCCTAACGGCGGGATTTTTTTAAAAATCCCCTATCAATGGCGATTCTAACGGCATCGGCGCGATTAACCGCCCCCAGCTTGTGATAGAGGTTTTTTATGATCTCTTTTATGCCGTAGAGGGAAAGCCTTTCCCTGCCGGCGATTTCCGCCCTGGTAAGCCCTTGGGACAGGGCCTGTAATACCAGCGCCTCGCTGGGCCGCAAAACAATTCCGCCGTTAAGGACCCGGTCCTGGAACCCGCAGGCGGCTAATATTTTACCGTAGGCTGCGGCCCGGTAACGAAGGTCCTCCAGCCATTCACGGGGCATTTGAGATTTTGAAATATTTGTTTCCCGGCGCGGTGGATCATCCGGATTTTCTTTCAGCTCCTCCAGCGCGGCGGCGGCCAGGAGCCGCATATCTTCCCCCAGTTCAATAAAGGGCATGTCCAGGCCCTCGACCGCGCTTAGGGTCCAGGCTTCATGCAGTTTTTCCAGGGCCCTGGGACAGCGGTCCAGCCGCAGGTTACAAGCCGCCTCCAGGACGGTCATCTCCAGTCTGCCCAAAAGACAGTCCCGGGGACCGTTATCCCTTTCCCACTGTTCCATGATGTCCAGGGCCGCCCGGTAATCCTTTCCCGCAAAAAGACACTTTGCCCTGATAAGAACTTCCATGAAGTGGTTAATCTCATTAACAGGGCTTTTGTCAAAATCGGCGGTGATCCAGGAGGCCGCCGAAGCGGGATTTCCTATTTGGGCATAAAACCAGCCGTACTCAAGATCGCAAAGGATAGAACCGTTTTGATAATCCTCCGTTTCAAACTGGGCCCGGATCTGCTTGAGAAGATTCTCTATTTTTGGGTAATTTCCGCCATGGATGGCGATCCGCAGCAGAAAAAAAAGTCCCCGGTTTTCCACCTCGTACTGCCGGTTTTCCCTGGCCTGGACTATCGCCCGGCGGGCAAAACTTTCCGCCGCCCCCAGGTCTCCCTTAAAGTAGTGATACTCGCACCAGGCAAGAGAATCCTGGCCTGCCATGATTCCGCCGGAGAACTTCACTATCAGGGACACGGAGGGGACAAAATTGGACAAATATTCTTCAAATTCCCCGGCCCCGGCGGGAAGCCCGACCCGGCAGACGTAGGGGGAAACAATTTCCCGGCCCACGATCCGGCCGCTGTGTAATTTAAATGCCGTAAAATAGGTGTATGCCTTCTCGAAAAAAGGGAGAAAATGGTAGTCCTTGCTGACTATGCAGGTAAGGATGTGTATAAAACCCATGCTGGCATACACCGAAGCGAGAATCCTGGAATTGATAATCCCGGGGGGCAGGGCCTCAAATTTAGCCGCGGTCCGGCGGCAGTCTTCGGCGCTTTCGGTGAAGCGGCCCATGATAATGAGAAGCTTGGGCCTTATGGCATAGCGCAGATACATCAGGGCTTCCTGATCATCCCCGCCAAGATCCCCCGGCGTATCCCCGTCTGTCTCCCGAAGCAGACGGTTGATAATATCAAACAGGAAGGACGCGGTTTCCATGGGAATAAGCATGGGGTAGGAAAAATACAAATTGATAAGCCCCTGATAATCCCGGGCCTTCTCGTAATAACCGGCGGCGTCCATCCTTAGGTTGTTGTCAAGGCACCACCGGGCGGACTTTAAATACATTTCCCGCCGTTCCTCCGGCGAAAGTTCTCCCTGTTTTTCCGTGAGGAATTCGATAAGCAGGTTGTGAATCCGGTAGCTGTTCAGGTAGGAATCGTAACGGATAAGGGGACTGATCTTTTCCAGATCTCCGGCCGGACCTTCCATTTCCCCCAGGAGTTCCAGGGGCCAGTGCCCGGTAAGGGAAAGTTTAATAAGGAATTTCCGGGTATTCGCGTCCAGGGAAGAAAAAAACGTATCTTCGATTGTCTTGTACAGGGGGAGCCTTACCAATTCCGGTGAATAACGGAACGGCCCCCCTTGTTTTTCCGCGTTTTGGACAATCATGTTTAACAGCAGGGGCCAACCCTCCGAATCCCGGTAAAGGGAATCCATATCTTCGGGGGATACATTAAGGCCCCGCAGGGCAAAATAAGCGGCGGTTTCTTCCGGCGTAAAACGGAGATCCTCCACGGTGATCCTGGAAAGAAGCCCCTTGGAAAGAAGGGGCAGGGTTTTTATCTGGGGTTCTGTGCGGGATATTAGTACAATGGCAGTCCTAGAAAAGGGAAAAGCCAGAATACGGTCAAAGAGACGCAGCATAACAGGATTAGTAATAGTTTGAAAGTTGTCATAAACAACGACATAATTTAATTTTTTCCGCGTGGTTTTAATCGCGTTTTCCACCATGCCGTAAAAACGGCCAAAGCGCATTTCTGAATCCGGGAAACCAATTTTCATCATCCCCCTTCCCAGTTCGGGGTCTTGCAGAGTCATGGCGGCGCAGAGATTTTCCCAAAAACGCCGGCATACATTATCCCGATCGGAAAGCTGAATCCACAGGGAAACCGCGGGGCTGTTCTCCAAAAAAGAATAAACCGAAGATGATTTACCATAACCACGGCCCGCGACCACCGCCGCCACCGGGCTTTGCAGGGCCTTTTTTAGAGTCCTGTCCAGACAGGGCCTTTTAAGGCGGTAAGGACCGGTATCAAAAAACGGCGTATCCCAGTGTAGTATTTTACCAGGCATTACTTCGCCTTCTCAAAAAGCCCCATGGAAGCGGCGGCCCGCACCGCGTGGGACCGGTTTACCGCCCCCAGCTTGTTATAAATGCCGCGAATAAGGCTTTTGACAGTGTTAATCGACAGGGACAAGGCCCCGGCTATTTCCGCCCGGGTAAGGCCCCGGGAAAGACATTCCAGAACCTCCCGTTCCCGCCGGGAAAGGGTCCTCCGGCCGGCGGGGGCCAAATTCCGGGTTTCCCCGGTTTGTCTTTCCTCCCGGCGGGCCCCGGCGGCGGAGAAAAGCTTTTTTGCGTAGGCCATGACATTCCGCCGCCGGTCCATAAGCCATGCGCGGTCCAAATATTCCGGCGCCAGTTTTATGGCCCAGTCCGTCAGGGCCCTGGCAAAATGCCCAAGTTCATTAAGGGGCATGATAACGCCGCTTCGCATCCCGTTTTCGTAAAGTTCCTTTAGGCAGCCCAGGGCCCCCTCCCGGTCCCGCCCCGCGTAACGGCAGACGGCCTCCAGGGCCAGTGTCTCCAGCCGGCCAAACAACAGCCCCCCCTCAAAGTCCTTTCTCCCCGAAAGGGAAGCCAGGGCCGCGGGATAGTTCTTTTTACAAAGGTGATACTTTGCCTTTACCAGTATTTCCAGACCCCGGCCCCGGCTGTTAAGATCGCTGTCCTCAAAATCGTTTTTCAGCCAGGGGGCGATCTTTTCCGGGTCTCCGGTCTGGGTATAGTACCAGCCCATGATAATATCGCAGCGGATAAAACGGTCGTTGTAGTATTCCTGTTCCCTTTGGGCGGCGAGACTCCCAAGGGATTCCCCAATATCACGGCTGTTCCCCCGGTACAGGGCGATGCGCAGAAGATAAAAAAGGGAACGGTTTTCTATCTCGTACTGTTTCTGTTCCCTGGCCTTCCGCAGGGCATCCCGAAGACGGGCCTCCGCCGCCTGCAGTTCCACCCGGAAGTACAAATACTCCCCCCAGGCAAGGTCGGCCAGGCCATTCCAACTGCCCTCAAAGGCCCGGACCGCATAGGGGACGGCGGCTTCCAGGGCTTCGAGGTAGGGGATAACCTTTTCCGGTTCCCCCTCCCGGACCCGGCATATATAGGAACCCAGCATCACCTCCGGGACCGGCTTTCCCGGTGTCCGGGCGCCCAGGGCCTGGTAGGAGGCGGCCTGTTTCATGTCTTCCACATAGCCGTAGTCGCCGGTATCCGTACTGGTGATATAACCGGCAAAGCCCAGGTAAACATAGCTTGAGAGGATAGCCCGGAGCCTTAGCCCTTCATCCCAGGGCCGGGGGGCGGGGGATTCCTCCAGTTCCATAATATGGCGGCGCAGGATTTCCTTACATTCGGTAAAAAGCCCCAGGCTGAGGCAAATCCTGCCGTAAAGAGTTTGCAGCATGGGATTTTCCTGGTACAGGGCCTTTGGCGTCCGGTCCAGCAGTTCTTTCACCACCTCCGCGGTATGGTTGGAAAGGATAAAGGGAAAATGACTAATAATATCAATAATGCTGTCGTAGTCTTCGGCCTTTTCGTAGCAGCTAAGGGCGTCCAGCCGGCGGCCCTTGTCAAGGCAGCAGCGGGCGGCGGCGCGGTAGACTTCCCGCTTCTCGGCGGGTTTCAGTTCTCCCTGCAGGCGGCTAAGGTATTCAAGGAAAAGGGGGTGGATGCTGTAACGGCCGGAATAGGAATCCCAGTGGATAAACGAACCAATCCTCCTCATTTCCTCAATAAGGTTTTTTTCGGGATTCAGGGATTCCAGAAGTTCCTGGGGCAGAAAATCCGGCAGTGAAAGCTTGATAAGGAATTTCCGCAGCCCCGGCGAGACAGAATCCATAAGCTCCGTTTCCAGAAGCCGGAATACGTTGGAACGCATCCCCGGCAGCTTATGACCCTCCCGCATGTGGTCCGGCACCGGGAGCCGTTTTAGAAACAGGGCGGAAAGATGAATGGCAAAGGCCCAGCCTTCGGTATCCCGGCATACGGTGGAGATGGTTTGGCGGTTTACCTTTATCCCCTCCAAATGGAAATACCTTGCCGTCTCTTCTTCGGTAAAACGCAGATCGTCCCCGCTTATCCGGGCCAGATGATTCAAGCCGGAAGCCTCGATAATATTAGAACTAAGACGGGAGATGATGATGGAAACAACATTGGGAAACGGGGTCCTGACCGAACGCTCAACAAAGCGAAGTACATCCCGGTTGTGGATCAAATGGAAATCGTCAAAGACAAAAATGTAACGGGCGCAGGGAACAATATTCTTCAGCGGTATGGACAGATAGCGGTCAAAACGGCGTTCCGTATCGGGGAATCCCGTTTCCCGCAGCCGCCGCTCCGTATCTTTGCTGACAAAACCGACCGTGGCGGTAAAGTTCTCCCAAAAACGGTCCGGCATATTGTCCCGTTCAGAAACCTGATGCCACGCGATAAAAGCCTTGGAACTCTGCAAAAAGGAATAGACCGCCTGGGTTTTTCCGTAGCCCGCCCCCGCGATAACCGTAACCACGGGATTTTGTATCGCCTCTTCAAGAAGGCGGTGAATCCGGGGCCGCTCAAGATAGATCTGATTCCCTTCCAGATACCCTGCTGTGCTGTGAAAAAATTCTGACATTGCAAGCTCCGACTCATACATAATACCCCTCCTTTCTGCGCTTTTCAACAAAAGTATATTTACTTATGATTGAATAATGCGCGGCGCCGATCCCCAGTTCATCAAGATACCGGAAGAAGGGAACCAGGATTCCGGGCGGGGGAAGGAATCCAAATTACGCCGGACGGCGAAATTTCTTATTCTTATCGGGGCGGAAGAAGCCGCCAAGATTCTCCCCCATCTTGAACCGGAACAGGTGGAATCGATCTCCGGGGAGATCGCCTCCATCCGGGGTATCGGGGTGGAGGAGGGGAAGGCAATCCTGGAGGAATTCAAGACCCTCCTTTCCTCCCCCTACCGGTTTGGGGGAACATCCTCCGGCGGCCCGGAATCGGCCCGGAGAATCCTCTATGCGGCCTTTGGCCCGGAGAAGGGGGAGGCCCTGCTGGCGAAGACCCTCCCCTTTTCCGGGGAAAACCCCTTTGTTTTCCTGGAAGATTTTAAACCGGAGCAGATAAACCTCTTTTTAAGGGAGGAATCCCCCGCCGTAACGGCATTGATCCTTTCCCGGCTTTCCCCCAAGCTTTCCGCGGAGATTCTGGCTTCCCGCAAGGACCGGACGGAACTGGCCCGCCGGATCGCCAAGGGGGGACAGGTTTCACCGGAGGTCCTGGGACAGGTTGCCGAAGCCCTGAAGAAAAAAGTCCTGGCCCTGGGGGCCGGCGAGAAGGAAACCCTGGAAATAAACGGGGCAAAAACCCTGGCGGAGATTCTGCGGCACGGGGATTATTCCCTGGGGGACAGGATTCTCCAGGAACTGGAAGATCAGGACCCCTCCCTGGGTAAAGATCTCCGGGACCAGATGCTCAGCCTGGACGATGCCGTCGGCATGGACGACCGCCTTCTTCAGGAAAAACTTAGAACCATGGGGGACCGGGACATAGCCCTGCTGCTTAAAGGCAGAAGCCGGGATTTTACGGAGAAACTGCTTTCCAATGTGTCCGCCGAACGGCGGCTGAGGATTCGGGAGGAAGGGGAACTCATGGGCCCGGTCCTCCGGCGGGACGCGGAGGCGGCGGCCCGGAATTTTCTGGACTGGCTATGGAAGGAGGGACCTCAGATTCCGCGGTCCCAAAATTTGGAGACAACAAAGGATGTGTATTCATGACAAAGGGACAGCGTTTAGACAGCGGTTTTGAGATCATCGACGTGGTGGACCTGGAGGAACTCCAGGCCGCCGGTATTTGGGCCCGCCACAAAAGCGGCGCCCAGGTTTTCCATGTCCTGAACGATGATAACGAAAATCTTTTTGCCTTTGCCTTCGCCACCGCCATGGGTAATTCCACCGGAGTAGCCCATATCCTGGAACACTCGGTCCTCTGCGGTTCCAGCCGCTACCCCTGCAAAGACGCCTTTCCCCTGCTGGAACAGGGAAGCCTGCAAACCTACCTGAACGCCTGGACCTTTTCCGATAAGACCGTCTATCCCTCAAGCTCGGTGAACAGGCAGGATTACTTTAACCTCATGTCCGTCTATGGGGATGCGGTGTTCCACCCCCTGCTTTCGGAATTTACCTTCATGCAGGAAGGGCACCGCCTCAGCCTTTCGGGAAAGGGAAAAGACGAAAAACTGTCTATCACCGGGGTGGTCTACAACGAAATGAAGGGCGCTTATTCGTCCCTGGACAACTATGCGGCCCTCTGGTCCGTTAAGTCCCTTTTCCCCGGCACGATCTACGCATGGGACTCCGGCGGCGACCCGGAGCATATCCCCGATTTAAGCTGGGAGGAGCTGCGGCAATTCCACGCCCGGCGCTACAGCCCCGCCAACTGCCGTATTTTTTTGGCGGGAAATATCCCCACGGAGGAACAGCTCGACTTTATCAACCGCCGTTTCCTCGCGGGGCTGGAACCGGGCCAGGCGGCCCCCCCCATCGGCCCGGCGGAACGCTGGGACAAAAGCCGCAGCATCAGAGTCCCCTGTCCCATGGGCGGGAACGGCAAGGCTACGGTTTTTGTCTCCTGGCTCTGGGAAGATGTGAAACAGCATGATAAGACTATCGCCCTGGCCGCCCTGACCGAGGCCCTCCTGGGACACGACGGCTCCCCCCTGATGCGGGCCCTGGTGGAATCGGGGCTGGGGGAAGATATTTGCCCCCTTTCCGGCATGGACGATGAGCTGCGGGAAAGCATTTTTGCCGCGGGGCTCCGGGGGGTAGTGCCGGAGGATGCCCCCAAAGTCGAAGCTTTGATCCTGGAAGAACTTGGCAGAATCGCCAAAGAAGGCTTCCCCCCCGAAGAACTTGAGGCGGCCCTGCTCTCCATGGAATTTTCCCAACTGGAAATCCGCCGCGGCGGCGGGCCCTTCTCCCTGGTCTGGCTGCGCCGCTCCCTGCGAGGCTGGCTCCACGGGGCAAAGCCCTGGGATACCCTGCTCTTCGTGCCGGGCTTTAAGGCCCTCAAGGAAAAACTCGCCGCCAATCCCCGTTACCTTGAATCCCTTATCGAAGAGTACCTGTTGAATAACCCCCACCGAATCCTGATAAGCGTGGAACCCCAGGCCGGTTTCCGGGAACAACAGGAACAGCGGCTGGAGGAGGAACTTTCCAGGAAGAAAGCGGCCCTCTCCCCGGAGGCCGGAACCGCCCTGCGGGAAAAAGAAGCCGCCCTGGAAGCCCACCAGAACCGGGAGGAAGACCCGGCGGTTCTCGCGTCCCTGCCCCACCTTTCCCGGAAGGATCTCTCTCTGGAACTGGACAGCGCCCCCCACAGCCTCCACGATGCCGCGGGAGTTCCCCTCCTAACCCATGAACTTTTTACCAACGGCATCAGTTACGCAAGCCTGGCAATCCCCGTAGACCTGCTGGACAGTGAAGATTACCCCTGGCTCCCCTTTTTCACCGGCGTAGTCTCCTCCGTGGGGCTCCCCGGCATGAACTACGCGGAGGTATCAAGCCTCCTGGCCCGCACCGTGGGAGGATTCTACGGTTCCCTTAAAACCGGCAGCCTAAGCCCCGGGGCGGGCAGCAGCATTGCCCTGCCTTCGGGGATATTCGGCCTGGCCGGCCGGGACTGGCTTATCTTTTACCTTAAATGCCTGGATGACAAATTCGCCCAGGGGCTGGAACTGGCCCTGCGCCTTATCCGGGAAGCCGATTTTTCCGATTCCCGGCGTATCCGGGACCTGGCGCTGGAACAGAAAAACGAAGTTGAATCCAGCCTCGCTCCGGGGGGGCATCACTACGCCTCCAGCCGTTCCGCCAGCTCCTCTTCCCGGGCCTCCGCCGTGGGAGAAGTGTGGAACGGCCTGGGACAGATCAACTTTGCCCGTTACCTGGCGGAACTGGACACCGCCGGGATCAGCGCCCGCCTTACGCGGATTCGGGACACCCTGATAGAAAAAGCCGGACTTATCGCCAGTTTTACCGGTTCCCCCCAGGCCCTCAGCGCCGCCCGCCGGGCCGCGGACCTGTCCTTCCGTCCCTTTAGCCCCCCCGCTCCGGGGAATCCCCGCTGCGCCGATGCCGCCCCCTTCCGGGCCCTGGCAAAAAACCTGAACGCCGGCCCTGAAAAAGAAGCGGAAAGCGCCGGAGAAACCGAAGGCGCGCCGGAGGTCTTTGCCTCCCCCTCCCTGCAGATAGGTTTCGCCGCCCTCAGCCTGGAGGCCGCCCCCATAAACAGCCGCCGCCACGGGGCGGAACTGGCCCTGGCCCACCAGCTTTCCACCGGCCCCCTCTGGGAGGAGATCCGCATGAAAGGCGGCGCTTACGGCGCCTTCGCCCACATCAACGGCACGGAAAGGATCTTCGGCATGTCCACCTTCCGGGACCCCGAACCCCTCAGGTCCATCAACAGCTTCGGCGCCATCCTCAAAAACACCCTAACCCAGCTAAACCGGCAGGACGACGAGGCCCTGGAAAAGACAATCGTGGGGGCGTATTCCCGGGAAACCCGCCCCCGGACCCCCGCCGAACGGGCCCTCGCCGACTTCAACCGCTTCCTCTACGGCTTCCCCGAAGACCTGCGGCAGCGGCGCATCAAATGGCTCATCGAACTGCGGCACGAAGAACTTAGGGCGGCCCTGGAACACCTCGCCGGCCAGCGGGGGAAAAACCCCGTCATCATCGCCGGACCGGCCGCCGCCGAAAAAGCCGCCAAAGAACTGGGGGTAGAAGTAAGGGCCCTGCCGGTATAACAGCGGTCCTGTTTTTTTATGTGGGGGGAAGTCTCCCCCCTCACTCCATAGTCCTCCCCGGCTGCCGCCGGGTCCGGTCTATTTCGTTACCCCCCTCTATCCGCAGGCTGGCCCTTTTTCATTAAACAACAACGGCGCTACTCCGTTTCCTCCCAGGCATGGATAAACTGTAAGGCGTACTGCTGGATACCGCCAAACCATGTGTCGATAAAGGCGGTCAGGTCCCGGCCTACATAGCGATAATGCCAGCTTTCCCAGCGGTAGCCGGTAACTTCCTCGTAGCCGGCGGGGAAAGAAAGGGACCAGCCAAAACGGCCGCCGTTTTCCAGAATCCAGCGGCCCGCCCTGGTCTCCGCAAAGCTGTCGTCAATGGAACCAAAGTCCAGGGCCAGGCCGGTTTGGTGCTGGCT
>JAIRNB010000212.1 GCA_031258265.1 Treponema sp.
CGGAGGACATAAACCCGGCATCCGGCCTGACAAAAAGAAAAATCACAGAATACCTCCCTCCGGGGGAAATGGAATGAGGGGCGGCTCGCCGCCCAGGACCGGATCGGCGGCCAGGGGAAGGGATTCCGCCATCGCCGTCCGGGGGAATGACACCGCGGCGTCAACCGGCTCCGTCACCGGGTTATTTTTCGGTATTTCATTCAGGAGATCCGGAATCTCCCCAGGACCGGAATTTTCGCCGGGCATCCGGTAGGGGAGTTCATCGCCCTCATCATCCTGCATGCCAAACACCTCGCCCATGATCTTATTTTGGGCGTAAAGGGGCAAGGGGTCCGCCTCCACATGAAGCAGGGAACGCTGAAGAACTTCTTTGTAATCCACTGACCGGACCGTACCGCTCATGCAGATAGGAGTTTCATCCAAAGCAAACTGAACCTTTATCCTCATGCCCGCCGCCGCCTGGCCGCCGATAATCACCGCACAGCCCGTCTCGGAAAGATCGTCCAGAATACAGCGGGCGCCGGGGACGGTTTCTATTTTTCCCGTCTCCTCATGCGGGCCAAGAAGGTAAAGGTAGGCCGGTTTGTTCATCTTTATACGGACGGATTTCCGCTTCTGAGTTCGGTAGAGGGAGTCCACATGGCTAATCTTGAGGGAGGATATTCCCTTGGAAAAAACCTCATCCAAAACCTCGGAATCGAAGACATAACCCGCGTCATTTTCCCGCCAAAAATAAACAGATACTTTTGTCCCTGTCCAGGAAAAACCGGAACCAACTTTATCATTTACCGGGCGGGAAATGGTGATGTTCTCCGGGGTGTTTCTGATCATCTGGGACCGGAAAACCCCGGTCCCAGGCACCAGAATCCGCAAATTCTGGCCTTCGCTGATCTGCCGGGAATTGCTGATACCGCTTTTAATGCCGGGTTTTTCCATCTCGACTTTTTTGCGGTATTCGTAGAGTTTGGAGAGGAAATTTTGACTCCCCACATCCTCCCCCTCCCCGCCGTTTTTTTGCGCCTTCACCAGGGCCCGGATACACTTATCCAGTTGTTCCTGGGACCAGAAAAGAGAGGAAGGCTCCTGAAGATTGCACTTGATCGCCAGTTTCCGCAGCAATTCAATTTCCCCGAGAGAAAAACCGGAGTCCGTACCCTTGGCAAAGAACTGAATCCACGACCCCTGCGCCCCTGATCTCCGAGAAAAATATACAAGCATGGCACAAACCACGAAAAAGGCGATAAGAACAACAAAGGCCATATCCTATTCCTTCCCCCAAGGGTATACTATATAATACTATAGCGGAGTGTTAAAAGGAATGCCCCTACGCCCTTCGGTCCCGGATCAGGGGCCGTGTTTCCGTCCGGCCGTCTTTCTTGAAGCCCTGCTCCTCTACTGCATCCTGTTTCTGCCCGGCGCTTTGCGCGGCGAATCCCCGCCGGAACCGGCGTTTTTTTCGATAAGCGGCGAGCTTACGCGGATTATCGCCTATAATTTGCCTGCCCTGGCCTTGATCTGGTACCTGTGGAGGAAGGACAATGCCTTTCCCTCCCTCTCTTTGAAGGATCTTTTTGCCTTTATGTGGGCCTTTCCTTCCCTGATTCTCACGGGTCTCTCTGTTTCCATGGCCGCCGCCCATTTCCCCGGCCAGGCCCAGGGCTTTAGGGCCGAAGCCCCCAGCGGCGCCGCCGGTATGACGGTAATGTTCCTCTCCTGCCTCAGCACCGGATATTTGGAGGAGAGCTACTTTAGGTTCTATCTGGGGGGAAAGATCAGGGAAACAGGTCTGCCATTCTGGGTGTTCATGTTGATCTCCGCCGTCCTTTTTGCCCTGTGCCACCTATACGAGGGGCCCTGGGGAACGATGAATGCCCTGCTGGCGGCCCTGATCCTGGGTCTGATCTACATCCGCTTCCGCTGCCTCCACGGGCTGGCCCTGGCCCACGGCCTCTACAATGCCGCGGTGTACCTGGCGAGCCTGGGGGCCGGGACCCCTTAAAGCTGTAAAAACCGGCGGATTCTGAGAGTCCTTCTAAGAATTTACGGCGCGGGGGCGGCCGGATCGCTGGCCAGTCAATTCCAGGTAAGCCTGTTCCGCCAGGCCAAACCCGGCGTTCCGGGTAAAGTCCTTGGCATACTCGTCCCAGAGCATGTCCTCGTAGAATTTACCGGCCAGCCCTTCCTCGATAAGGCCGCTTTTCTGTACGGTATTCCGCAGCCCGGTAAGGAGATTCTTGACGAGGAAGGTCTCCAATTCCCGGCATTGTTCAAAGAGCTTGCTGGTTTTGTCGATATAGGGTTTTTGATAGGGTTTTCGGGATTCCGAGGAGATTTCTTCCGGGACCGCCGCGGCCTTTCCGTCCTGCCCCAGGCGGGCCTGTTCCAGGTGATCCGCAAAGGAAGCTGTCCCGGCGGGAAGCCCGGCATTACGGGCAAGCGGCAGACTTTCTACGGCGTAGCGGTACTGTTCAAGGCGCTGGGCCCCCACCGTTCCTATATCCATATCCCCGTCTCCTTTCAGTATTACTACCGTTTCAGGGTAGTGGCGGTCCCCAGCATGTTATCGCTGGTCTGGATGGTCCGGGAATTAAATTCATAAGCCCGCTGGGCCACGATAAGATCCACCATCTCCCGGACCACCGACACGTTGGACATTTCCAGGAACCGGTGTTCAATTTGCCCCATCCCTTCGTAGCCGGGCCGGCCGGCAATGGCCTGGCCGGAGGCGTTGCTCACCTTAAAGAGGTTTTCCCCCACCGCGGTAAGACCCACGGGGTTGGGAAAACGGTAGAGTTCCAACTGCCCCACCTGTACCGGTTCGTTTTCATCGATTTGGGGAACGATGACCGAAACCCGGCCGTCCTTGGTAATGTTGATCTTCTGCGGCAAAAACCCTTCGGGCATGATGATGTCGGGGAGTACCCAGTAACC
>JAIRNB010000243.1 GCA_031258265.1 Treponema sp.
GATACAGCTTATCATCACCAACGCTGTTAAATGGGCCTGCCCTGTTCAGCGGAACTGCGTAAGGGACCGGGGGGGCGCCAACGCCGCGGCCCTGGAAGCCTATACCCTGGAGGACGCGAGCTTTACCCCCGTAACCAGGGCTTAGCGTTTACCGCGCTATGCGGTGCCGCATTATTCAATTCACAGCCTTCGGCTGCTCTTATTGCGCAAGGGATAGAGCGGAAATACCGGAGACTTTACCGCAGGTAAAGTCGAGGAATTGCAGCGATAGCCCGGTTTTTGCGGGCACGCAAAAATGCGCCCATAAACAAACGAAAAAGTAGACGCCGCTACCTGGTATACGTCCCGCGTTCATTCCCCGGCTTCCCTTTTCCGCTTTAAGCCGTGGTTTTTTCCGCCGATATTTGATCGAAGAGGTGTTTTGGATATGTATGCACGGTGTTCCCGGATTCTTGAACGGGAGATCGAAGCCCTGCGGGGTATCGGGGAGCTTCAAAAGCAGGTCCATGACGCGGTGTTTAAGCGGGAATGGGCCGGTTTTGAGGCCCTCCTCGCCAAGGCAAGCGGTATCGGGACAGAGCTTGAAGCGCTGGAGGAGGAGCGGAGGACCCTGTTTAGCGAACTTCCCGGTTTTTCCGCCGCGCCGGACTTTGAAACCGGTTTCTACCGCCTTAGCGTCTGTCTTCCCCCGGATGAGCAAAGGGATTTGACGGCAAAGTACCGGGAACTGAGGATGGCGGGCCGCCGGGTAAGGATAAACAACGAGAATCTCCTGGCCTATATTGCCGGGATCAGGGCCACCATGGCGGCTTTTATCGAATCCGCCTTTCCCGGCCGTAAGGGCCGGCTCTACGCCCGTAACGGCGCCGTAATTCCCCAGGATATGAGCTGTATGGTGCTTAACCACAGTCTTTAGGAGTAAACGATGACATCCACCTTCATGGGCATCGAAATCGGGAAACGGGGGGTCCATGTTCATCAACAGGCCCTGAACGTTACCGGACATAATCTGACTAACGCTTCCACCGAAGGGTATTCCCGGCAGCGGATCGAGATGTCCGCCTTTGATCCTATCTACCTGCCGGGCCTTAACCGGGAGGAAACCCCTGGCCAAATCGGTCAGGGTACGGTGGTGGAACGGATTCAGCGGATTCGGGATCAGCTTCTGGACAAGCAGATTGTTTCCCAGTCCTCGGAAGAAGGCTACTGGCAGGCCCGGGACCCCTACGTCAGGATGATGGACCAGATCTACCTGGAACCCGGTGAAAAATCTATCCGTAGTAAGATGGACGAATTCTGGGATGCCTGGGAGGAACTGGCTAACTTTCCCGCGGACAGCCACCCCCGGACTTCGATACTGGAACGGGGGAAGACTCTTATCGACGGGATTCACCGCCGCTACCAGGCCCTCAAGGGACTGCAGGTGATGGCGGACGAAGATATTCAGCTTACCGTGGTCAAGGTGAACGAGCTTTCCAGGGAGATTGCCGCCTTGAACCGGGACATCACCAGGATAAAGGCCCAGGGCGATAACCCCAACGATCTTATGGACCGGCGGGACCTTCTGGTAGACACCCTTTCCTCTATTATTGATGTGACGGTGGATAACCGGGACAGTGATGAGTTTATGGTCCATACGGCGGGTCTTGTGCTGGTCCAGGGCAAGATTGGCCGTCAGTTCGATTTGGAGCGGAACATAGATACCGAAGGCTACTCCCGGATTGTCTGGCAGGAAACCGGAGACGAGGCCCGTTTCCGGCGGGGGAGTCTTGCGGCCCTGGTGGAACTGCGGGATCTAACCATCGAAGATGAGATTCAAACCCTGGATAACATGACCATGAATTTCGCGGACCTGGTAAACGAAGTCCACCGGGCCGGTTACGGCATTAATGGTACTACGGGGAACAACTTTTTTTCCGAGTACCCCTTTGTTACCAATGTGAATGGGAACTATGACCGGGACGGGGACGGGGTATACGATTCCAGTTACATCTACCGCATTAACGGAACCAATGTTCTGGAAAGCCAGGCCCAGACCGGACTTGAAGGGGAGATCACCCTTTCCGGCCCCGGCGGTGAAAATATTAGGGTTCCCTACTATTCCACCGATACGGTGCAGGACATCATCACCAGGATCAACAATTCAGGGGCCGAGGTGGCAGCCCGGCTTAACCGGGACGGTTATCTTTCCCTTAAAGCCACCGCCGCCGGAACCGTGGAAGGGCTGGAAAGGCAGAACCCCGATTTTGTGATTCGCCATATCGAAGATTCCGGTTTTTTCCTGGGGGGCTATGCGGGGATCTTCGCGGATTCCGGCCCGGGGGGAAACTATGACTGGGCCCAGGCGGATGCCGTAGCGGTACTGCGGGGCGGGGCGGAAAATTACGCCCTGGCCCCCATTGCCCATCCCTCCGGCTGGATAGAGGTAAACCCCTCCCTGGTAAGGGACCCCGGTTCGGTGGCCTCCGGTTTTGGTTTTAACGGCCATGCCGCCAATCCGGGGAACGGAGACGCCGCCGCGGCTATCGCGGCGATCCGCAACACCCCGGTAATGGTGGGGGCCCTGGGGACTTTTGACGATTATTTCGCCGATGCCGCCGGACGGATCGGTACGCTGGGAGAACGGACGGGAACGGCCCTGGAGACGGAAAACCTGATCATGAAACAACTGCGGGATATGCGGCAGTCGGTCTCCGGGGTGAATATCGACGAGGAGCTTTCCAACATGATCAAATACCAGCACGGCTATGCCGCGGCGGCCCGGTTTGTCACCACGGTAAATTCCATGCTGGATACGCTGATTAACCGGATGGGGGTGTAGTAAATGAGACGGGTATCCACGGACATGCCGAATAACGATATGCAGTATTACCTGCGCCGCCAGGAAGAAAGACTCAATAATACCCAGACGAAAATCGCCAGCCAGTCCCGGATTCTGGCCCTGCGGGACGATCCCCTGGCCGCCAGTCACGCGGTGCGATACCAGTCCTACCTGGCCCGGCTGGAACGTTTCGAGAAGAACACCTACTTTGCCCGGGAGCATTTCAACAACACCTATACATACATGAATGAGGCCAACTCGGTACTCCAGAGGATTCGGGAACTGGCCGTTCAGGGGGCCCACGGGACTTACAGCGCCGATGACATGAAGATCATGGCGGGGGAAATAAACGAGCTTGTTAAGGAACTGGCGGACATAGCCAATGCCCAGGGCCCCGACGGTAAACAAATTTTCGCCGGGGACCGGGCCCTTTCCGAACCTTTCCGCATGGTGGAAGGCACCGTGGCCGGGGGAGGGGAGAGCATGGTAGTCCGGGTTGAATACCGGGGGGCCGGCGCTTCCCGGCGGACCGAAATAAGCGACGGGGCCTATATAGAACTGGACATCTCCGGGGGCGAGGCTTTTTGGGCGGAGAAGATGCAGATCATCTCCACCCTGGACTCAAGCGAATTCCGGGTAACCGAAGATACCAGCGTCTTTGTTGACGGGGTGGAGATTCCCCTGAGTATCGGGGATACGGTCCAGGCCGTCATTGCCAAGATCAACGACTCTGCCGCCCCGGTAAAAGCCTACCTGGACCCCCAGACCCGGGGTCTTGCCCTGGAGGGGACTAACGCCCACCTTATCCGCCTGGAGGATAAAGAGGGGTCCCGGATTTTCCAGGAACTGGGGCTTACCCGGGGAAACCCCCAAGGCGGGGCCCCCAACTGGGGTGATTCCGCCCGGGTGGCCGGCGGTTCCGTCTTCGATATGGTAATCCGGCTCCGGGACGCCCTGTACCGGGGGGACCAGGAATTTGTGGGAAGCCTGGGAATCGGCGGCATGGATCTGGCTTTGGGAAACCTGGAGTCTAAAATCGCCGAAATAGGAAGCCGGGAAGAACGGGCGGAGATGACCTGGCAGCGTCTAAACCAGGAGATCCCCAATGTAAGCGCCCAGCTTGGCCGAGAGGCGGGGCTGGACTTTGTAGACGCCGCCACGGAACTGGGGATGATGGACTTTGCCCACCGGGCGGCCCTGCAAGCCGCCGCCAAGATCCTTCCCCCCACTCTGTTGGATTTTTTACGTTAAGTAATTTTTACGCTAAGTAATTTTTAGGCTAAGTAATAAGCAGGAGAACAAGGTGAAAGTACAGACCAAGGCCTTTGGCTCTATCGACGCGGAAGAGCGGCAGAGAATAGTATTTCCCCAGGGACTCTTTGGGTTTGAAGAACTCAAGGATTATGTACTCCTGGACGCGGAAAAACAGCCCTTTTACTGGCTCCAATCGGTGGATAAAGAACAAGTGGCCTTTGTCGTGGTAAACCCCTTTCTGATCCGCTCCGATTACGAGGTGAACATCGGCAACGAGGAACTGGCGGAGATCGGCATTGACTCCCCGGAAAAGACGCTTATCTTTGCTATCGTCACGATTCCCCGGAATGACGATCCCATGACAGTAAATCTGCAGGGCCCCCTGGTGATCAACCGGGACACCCGCCGGGGAAAACAGGCCGTCTTAAACGATTCCCGCTGGAAAACCAAGCACGACATCATGGCGGAACTTGCCTCCGCCCGGACGCGGGGGTAAACAATGCTCATACTATCCAGAAAAGTAAACGAGAAGATCATGATTGGGGATGATATTTCCGTTTCCATCATAGAAGTCCGGGGGGATCAGGTACGGCTGGGGGTAGACGCCCCGCGCTCCGTTAAGGTATTCCGGCAGGAAGTGTTCGACGCCATAAAAGCGGAAAACCGGGCCGCCGCGGAGTCCAAACCAAAACTCCCGGATATCGATCTTGGTTAGTACACGGTTAGTAGTATAACTGTGAATGTTGGTTTAGGAAATTCGGGCGCATCCCCGGCCCTGTGGGCCGGGGACCGGGCTTTCCGGGGCTCCGGCCTCCTCGCCCCTGCGGGGCTGCGGTGGCGCGCTTCGCGCCCCCTCCAATCCCTTGCGCGAGAGAGGCAGCCGAAGGCTGTTATTTAACAAATATGGAACCGCATAGCGCCAGTGATTCCCCAGATATTGGGTAATGCGGCCAAGCTTTAGCTTGGCCAGTGCGCGCGCGGCGCAACGCGCTCCGCGCGTTGCGCTGGAACTAAAGCCGGCATCCTGCCGGCAGGCTGTATATTAAACTAACGTGGAACCGCATAGCGCCAGCGATTCCCCAGATATTGGGTAATGCGGCCAAGCTTTAGCTTGGCCAGTGCG
>JAIRNB010000252.1 GCA_031258265.1 Treponema sp.
TCGAAGGCGCCGAAGAGGACAAAGGAAGCATTGAGAGCGGCGGTTGAGGAACACATGAATATGCTGCATGACAGCCCGAAACGGATTGTGAAATATTTTGAAGACCCGGCTATTTTTTATGCCGCGGATGTCTAAATATATATCGCCGGGTCAGTAGTTCTGATATATCCATATTGATAAAAAGTAATACTTGTTTTAATGTGTTTCTAAAAATCATAATATAACTTATAATATCATTGCTTTCCTTTAAAAAAGTTTCCCTGTTTCTTTTCTTCTCTTCTCGCAGGGAAAAATAAAATTGAGATGATATTGCCAAAAATGATCCGAGAAAAACACCTATTAATCCAAAAATACCTTCCGACATTTCTATTTCCCCTTTTGTAATGCATTTAATCTTGTTCTTATGATAATATATTTGAATTATTTTTCAATGTCCATTACATAAATAAACATCTGTGGATACTTCGCCTAACTCTAATTATATGATTCCTCCGTTCTGACTAAAACAACGCCAAAGATACTGCGCCGGACCTTTGGTCCGCGCTTGCCCCGCGCTTGCCCCGCGGAGGCTCATTCGCATAAATCATGTGTGGGCCGCCCGGCTTAAAATGATTTTTTTGCCAGGGGCAGAATCGACGCCAGCCTTTGTTCCGCCTCGTCTATGCCAATGCCCTTGCGTTCCGCCCAGGATGCAAGCTGGTCCTCTCCCACGGCGGCGATATTAAAATAAAAACCGGCGGGGAAGTACATGCCGCAGACCGAAGCCGCCGGCCGGATCATCGCGGATTCGGTAAGTTCCAGGCCGCTGCGCCGCCGGGCTTCCAGCAGGCGGAAGGCAATCTCCTTGTCCCGGTGATCGGGACAGGCGGGATACCCGAAGGCCGGACGGATACCGAAAGTTCCGTCAACCGAAGCGGTTCCCGGTAGTCCGTCCGGTAATTTACCGGGACCATAAGCCCAGTATTCCCCCGCCGCCAGGCGCTGGGCCTCGTCGCTAAAGGCTTCCGTCAGGCTGTTCGCCAGGGTAGCCAGGAGAATGGCCCCGTAATCGTCCCCCCGGCTCCGATAGGCCGCGGCGGCCTCCTCCAGCCCGAAACCGGCGCTCAGGGCAAAGAGGCCGATCCAGCCCCCCGCCGCCGGCAGAAAATCCGCAAGGCAGGGATTGCGGACGCCGTTCCGCTTCCGGTCCTGGCCGCGGAGAAAGGAGAAGCGCCCGCGGGGACTAGCGCCCGCGGTATTGCCAAGCGCGGTATCACGGTCAAGAACCCGGTCAAAGATCAGTATATCTTCCCCCAGGGCGGCGGCGGGGAAGATGCCCAGGACCCCCCGGAGGCGGAGAAGCTGTTCCGATTTTACCCGTTCCAGCGCCTCCCCGGCGTCTTCCAGGAGCTTTGCCTGAACCGCCCGGCGGCGGTCTTCCCCCTGATCATCCCCCCCCGGCCCCCTGTCCCCCGGCCTCAGCTCCCAGCTTTGCAAAAAACCATCCCAGTCTATCCGGGGGATGATCTTTTCCAGGGGATAATCGTTTAACTCGATAAGGCCCCGCCGCCGGGGGGGAGGCGCGGCCTCCGGGGGGGGGGCCCGGTTGGCCCGGGCCTCCTCCAGGGGGATCAGTTCAATCCGGGAGTGGATGCCGTCGTGGCGGGCCGCCGCCTCCCGGTAGCGGGTCTCCAGGTCCGCGAGAAACCCGGATCGGGCGGCGGGGGAGAGGAGGGAACGCAGGGCGCCGGGGCACTGACCCGCGTCCTGAGTGTAGACCACCGGGCCGGAATAGGCCGGGGCGATCCGCAGGGCCGTGTGGGCAAGACTGGCGGCGGCCCCGCCGACAAGGAGGGGGATATTAAAACCCCGCCGTTCCATTTCCCCGGCGATATGTACCATTTCGTCCAAAGAAGGGGTAATAAGCCCCGAAACCCCAATGGCCGCGGCCCCTTCCTGTTGGGCCGTATCGAGGATCCGCTGGGCCTCCACCATGACCCCCAGGTCCCGGATAACGTAGCCGTTGCAGCCCAGGACTACCCCAACAATATTCTTGCCAATATCATGGACATCCCCCTTGACTGTGGCAAGAACAATGGCCGTGTTTCCGGCCTCCCCCATGCCCCCGCCGGAATTTTGCTTTTCCCGCTCGATAAAGGGGGTAAGAACGGCCACCGCCTTCTTCATTACCCGGGCGCTGCGGATTACCTGGGGGAGGAACATCTTTCCCGCCCCAAAGAGTTCTCCCACCTCCCGCATACCCCGCATCAGGGGGCCCTCCACAATTTCCAGGGAACGTTCATAGCGGCCCCGGAGTTCCAGGACATCCTGCTCAATATAATCGTCAATACCCTTAACCATGGCGTAGACGATCCGTTCCCCGGCATCCTGGCCGCGCCAGGCCTCATGGAGAAAGGCTCCGGGGGCGGGGACACCCTCCCCGGCGCTCCGTTCCGCCAGCCTAAGAAGCCGTTCCGTGGGATTGTCCCTGGGACTACCCATAGGACTATCCCTGGAACTATCCGCGGGACCGGGAAAAGCGGCGGGCGCAGTATTCCTGTTGAGGATCAGGTCCTCCGCCGCCTCCCGCAGTTCCCCCTCAAGGGCGTCGTATTCAACCAGGGAGGCGGGGTTCACAATCGCCATGCTGAGTCCCGCGCCGGCGGCGTGCTTTAAGAACACCGCGTGCAGGGCCTCCCGCACCCGGTCATTCCCCCGGAAGCTAAAGGAAAGGTTGGAAACGCCGCCGGAAATTTGGGCCCCTGGACAGTTATTGTGAATCCAGGCGCAGGCGCGGATAAAGTCCAGGCCGTAGGAATCGTGTTCCGGAATTCCCGTGGCTATCGACAGTATGTTGGGATCAAAAACAATGTCCCCGGCGGGGAAACCAGAATCCCGGAGCAGCGCCCAGGAGCGGCGGGCCACCTCGATTTTCCGTTCATAGTCCGCCGCCTGCCCCTGTTCGTCAAACAGCATGACAAGCACCGCCGCGCCGTAGGACCGGGCGATTCCCGCCCGGCGAAGGAATTCCCGGGGCCCCTCTTTAAGGCTGATGGAGTTGACCAGACACTTCCCCTGGACGCATTTCAGCCCCGCTTCGATCACGTTCCAGCGGGAGCTGTCGATCATGATGGGGACCCGGGCAATTTCCGGGTCCTGCAGGGCAAGGCTGAGGAATCGTCCCATGGCCTCCTCCGCGTCCAGGAGGGCGTCATCCATGCAGACATCAATAAGGGAAGCCCCCCGGCTAATCATCTCCCGGGCCACCGTCAGGGCTTCACCGAAGTTTTTCTCTTTGACAAGCTTGAGGAATTTCCTGCTACCCGCCACATTGGTCCGCTCCCCGATAACGGTAAGCCCCGGGCTAAGCCCCGCTCCGGCTTCCTGTCCCGGTCCCCGCCCAACGGCAAGCCCCTCCAGACCGGCCAGCCAGGTGGAAGGAGGAGGAGCCCCGCCGGGAATCCGCCGGGGGGGATAGCGGGCCGCCAGTTCCGCTATGGCGGCAATGTGGGCGGGGGTGGTGCCGCAGCAGCCCCCGGCGATATTGAGGAGCCCGTCCTTAAAGTACCCCTCCATTTTCAGGGCCATGGATTCGGGGCCTTCATCATAGGCGCCAAGCTGGTTGGGGAGTCCCGCGTTAGGATGGGTACTGATAAGCCAGGAAGTCCCCAGCCGCACAGAAACAGCCCCCAGCTCCGCCGCGCCCTGCCGGAGTTTATCGGCCCCAAAGGAACAGTTAAGCCCCAGCGACCAGGGCCCGGCGTGGGCCACGGAGATACAAAAAGCCTCCAGAGTCTGGCCGGAGAGAATCCGCCCCCCATCCCCGGCGCTCGCCACCGTGGCGGAAAGCATCAGCGGCACATCAAGACGCCGCTCTTCTAAAAGACGCATGATCGCGAAGATCGCCGCCTTGGCGTTAAGGGTGTCGAAGATCGTTTCCACCAGAAGCAGGTCCGCCCCGCCGTCCACAAGACCCCGGGCGTTATCATAGTAAGCGGAAACCAGCTCATCCCAGCTTATGGCCCGCTTTTCAGGATCATCAATATCGGGGGAGATACTCCCGCTTTTCGCCGTGGGACCCATGCTCCCCGCCACAAAACGGGGCCGTTCCGGGCTGGAAAACCCGTCCGCCGCCTCACGGGCCAGGGCGGCGGCGGCGTGGCTTATCTCGTAAGCCAGCCCCCCAATGCCAAAATCCGCCAGGGAAACAGAGGTAGCGTTAAAGCTGCAGGTCTTCGTAATATCCGCCCCCGCCTTCAGGTAGTCCCCGTGGATACCCCTGATCAGGTCCGGCCTGGTAAGACAGAGAAGGTCGTTGCAGCCCAGCAGATTCACCGGATGCCCGGCAAAACGCTCCCCCCGGAAGTCCCCCTCCGTCAAATGAAGGCCCTGGATCAGGGAACCCATGGCCCCGTCCAGAACAATGATCCTCCGGGCGGCAATGGCGTTGAGTTTTTCCCGCACTCCCCCCTCCGGCGGCGCCCAGGATACTGTACTAGACATAGCGGGATTCTATCAAATGGCCCCTTTCTCGTATACGCCGCGGATTCCGGCCCTTAGCATGGGGATTTCATTCTTTTTTTGGGCGCATCCCCGCCTGCGGCGGGGACCGGGCTATCGCTGCAATTCCTCAGCTTTACCTGCGGTAAAGCCTCCGGTATTTCCGCTCTATCCCTTGCGCTGCTAAAAAATGGCATCCATGCCATTTTTTAGCTTTACGTTTTTGC
>JAIRNB010000258.1 GCA_031258265.1 Treponema sp.
CTCCTCCTTTACCCAGGCCGATTCCTCCACTTCCCGGAAATACGGAGGGACGGGCCTGGGGCTGGCAATTTCCAAGCGGATTGTGGAGATGATGGGGGGGCAAATTTGGGTGGAATCCGAACTTGGCCGAAGTTCCACCTTTAGCTTTGTCGTTCACCTGGGAAAGGGATCGGCCTCCACTTCTCCCGCCGCCGCCTCACCCGCCGCCAGGGGGCAGGCCGGGACGGAGGGATCGGAGGGATCGGAGGGATCGGATGGATCGGAGGGATCAGAAATAGACGATTTCTCCGGCTGCAGAATCCTCCTGGCCGAAGATATGGAGATCAACCGGGAGATCGTGCTTGCCCTCCTGGAGCCGACAGGGGTCTCTATCGAATGTGTGGAAAACGGAAATTTGGCGCTGCGGATCTTCAACGCCTCCCCCAACGCCTTTGATATGATCTTTATGGATATTCAGATGCCCGAAATGGACGGTTACGAGGCCGCCCAGGCTATCCGCGCTTCCCCGGCCCCCAACGCCAAAACCATCCCCATTATCGCCATGACCGCCAATGTCTTTAAGGAAGATGTGGAAAGGTGCCTGGAGGCGGGGATGAACGGCCATATCGGGAAGCCCTTTGATTTTGATGAGGTGTTGGAAGCGCTGCGGAGATATTTGGGGGACCGTCGGCGCGAAATACAAGCTTCCCCTGCCAGCCATGCGGGCATAAAGACCTAAGGGGGGAAGCCTCCCCCCCACTCCATAGTCCTCGGGCCAAACCTGCGCTTTGGCCCTGCGGTCTATTCCGTTACCCCCTCTGCGGGGCAAGGCCGGAGGCTTTCCGCCCCGCAACACCCCGCTTGGCGGGCAGCGTTTGCGGGTTTTACCCCAAGCCTTGGGCGCAGGGACAAAGGCCGCCCCTTTACGCCGGATCTCCGCCCTTCTACCGGCGTTTTTTACCCGGCTTTTATGAATCCCTCACATTCCCCTGACAGTCGTCCTGTAGTGTTCTCCACAGGAGGTCCATGGTGGACGCTGTTAGATTTGTTCAAATTTCGGATACCCATATTCTGCGGGATTATGGCAAGGCAAAACTGTGTTTTTTAGATTCTTCCCCCCACAATCCCCCGCAAATCCTCCGGGTTGTTCTAAAAAACATTGCGGGGAAAAAGGACAAGCCGGATTTTGTTATCTTTTCCGGCGATCTGGTTCACGAAGGGGATAGCGAAGACTACGCCCTGTTCAGGCGGATCGTTGATGAAACCCTGGCGGGTATTCCGGCTTTTTTCGCCCTGGGCAACCACGACTGCAAAGAGGCTTACTACCAGGGCTTTCTCAGGGAACCGGCCCGGCCCTCGTATTACAGCGTGGAGCTTCGGGGCCTGCGGATCATCGTCCTCGATTCCGCCATGGAAAAAAACCCCGCCGGCAGCGGTTTTATCGACGAAACCCAGCTTGCCTGGCTCCGGGGGGAGCTGGGACGGAAAAACGGGCTTGGCAGCATCCTTGTCTTGCACCATCCCCCCTGTGATGAACTAAAAGCGGGGATTCTTCCCTATTGCCTTAAAAATTCTCTGGCCCTTAAAGACATTCTCAAAGGCAGCGATGTCCGGGCGATCTTTTCCGGCCACACCCACGAAAACAGCGTCAGCATATTCGCCGGCGTTCCCCAGTTTACCACGGGCAGTACGGCCTTTGGGGTAAGCATAGATGAGCATGATATGTGTTTTACCAACCAATACACCTATAACGAAGCCCTTATAAACGGAGAGGGCTTATATGTCCACGAGGAAATCTTCTCGGCGGACCTGAAAATTCTGGCGCGGGTATCCCTGGCCGATCTTATGAAAACAATGGAAGGAGTGAATCCATGAAAAAAAACCTGGTGAAAACCGCGGCGCTGGTTTTAACTGCCGCGTTAACAGCCCCCGTTTCCTGTTCCAAAACCGCCCCGGCCCAAAAGGAGGCCCTGGACGCGGCCAACCCGGTTCCCGTTGCCTTTTACTCTTACAGCCTGGGCTATCCCACCATGAAACCGGGGATGGAACACCTTATCCGGGAATTTAACGAAACCATTGGCAAAGAAAAAGGGGTCAAGGTAGAAGGGGTAGTGGATGACGGCTATACAAAATTCCGCTCCGATATTGCCGCGGGACTGCCCGTTGATGTGGTACAGCATACCTTTATGCTGATGGATCAATCCCGGGTAAGCCTGGGTTTTCCCGCCTACGATGATATTTTCCCCGCCGCTGAACTGAAGGAACATATAAAGTATATCAGCCCCAATGCCCTTAAACTGGGGATGATCGATGGAAAAATTTACGGCCTGGCCTTTACCTTTAGCACCCCGATTTTATACATCAACGGGAAGATCTTCGAAGACTCCGGGCTGGACCCCCGCAGCCCCCCCAGGACCTGGACGGAAGTCGCCGCCTGCGCCAGGCAAATCAAGGAAAAAACCGGCAAGGACGGGTTTGGCCTGGCCCCGAATAACGGCTGGGTCACGGAGGGGATTCTCTACAGCAACGGCGCGGAACTCCTGGCCCCGGACAGAAAATCCGTGAAATTCGCCTCCCCCCAGGGAATCGCCGCCTTCCAAATGTGGCAGGATCTCTACCACAGCGGCGCCCACGCCGCCGGTACGGATACGGAACTAATGGAACAGTTCATGGCGGGAAACCTGGGTATGCAGCTTCAGTCTACCTCCCTGCTCAGCGGCTACACCAATGCCGCCAAGGCCGGGGGCTGGGAACTCTACGGGGCGGAAATGCCCGGTTTTGAAGGCCGCCCCTCGGTCCCGGTAAATTCCGGCAGTTCCCTCATGGTCCGCCCGGATTCGGATAGCAAATCCCTGGCGGTCTGGGAATTTATTAAATACGTCTCCGGCCCCCGGGGCTATACGATTATCACCAGCGAAATCGGCTACCTGCCCCTCCGCATGGACGCGGTGGATGACCCCCGGTATCTCAAGTCCTTTGTGGATGGGAATCCTATTATCAGGACCAACTTGAACCAGTTGGAACGGATTCACCCGGTTGCCATTTGGCCGGCGGCCCAGGCCCAGGAACTGTCCGCCCTGTTTATGGATATGGCGGCCGAAGGGATCATGACCAGGGCGGATCTGGCTGCCCTTATGACCGAAACCCAGAACCGGATGAACGACCT
>JAIRNB010000364.1 GCA_031258265.1 Treponema sp.
TAGCGGAGGGGGGCCGCCACGGGCCAGAGCCAGCGGTTAAGAAAGAAACGCCGGACATTCATATAAAACCAATAATCAGGGAGGCCGTAACTGCGGACATGATGAACGATGAAAAGCTCCTCCCCGCCGGAACGCCGGTCAACAAGGACGCTGTTATGCCCCGGCGCCTTGTACCGTTCGGCCGCCGGAACCGAATCCGGGTTTTTATTCCCGGTAAAGGTATAGCCCCCCAGGATCTTTGTCCCCAGTTCCCCTTCCCTGCCGGGAACCAGATCGGCCAGATCGTTCCCCCGGGCATCCAGGTAGGGGCCTTCGATATTCCGGGACCGGCCCAGGCGGATGTTGTAATCCAGGGAGAGGGAGCCATAAGAGAGAAACAGGTAGTAATATCCGCTTTCTTTAAGGTACAGGATACAGGAAGCTTCCACTGCGGCGTGGCGGAAACCGGCAAGGCGCCGGGGAAGGGCATCCTCTTTTACAAGACCGGTCTTGTTATCCAGGGGAACCAGAAAGATTCCACCGAAAAAAGAACCGTAGGACAGCCATTGATTCCCCGATTTGTCCAGTACAATAGCGGGATCGATGGCGTTAGGTTCCCGCAGGGCATTAGCGGCGCTTTTAAGCGCCATGCCCCGGTAATGGTAGGGTCCTTCGATGTTTTTTGCCTCCGCCAGGGCGATACAGGATCGGGAGGAACCAAAGGTGGAGGCGGAGAAGTAGAGCCGGTATTTCCCCCCGGTCTTTACGATGTCAGGGGCCCAGAGGCCGTCCTTATTTTGGGGTTTAAGTCCCGCGTAGGCGATAACTTCGGCGGCGTCTTTTTCAAAATCCTTAAACGCCGTCCCCCGGTACTCCCAGGTAACAAGGTCCTTTGAACGGCGAATCTGTATACCCAGGGGATGAACATTTCCCAGGGAAGCATCGGTGGAAAAAACGTAGTAATACTTACCGTCCTTAATGACGGCGGGATCGTGGACATTGAGTTCCCCCCACAGAGAAGGATCCTCCATGATCCTCCGGTCCCCCAGGGGCCGGAAGCCCGAATAGGGCAGTTCTGTTTTTCCCGCACAGGAAAAAAGGATGAACAGCGGAAGCGCCGCCATACCCCGGATAATTCTACCGGACAAGGGATTCCCCTTAGAGTTCCGCGCCAAAGCGGATGATGTTCACCGAGTGGGGCGGGAGGCAGATCGCATCATCCGCCTTATAAGAAGCCGAGCGGGGCGCATCGGGGAACGCCTCGTTATGGTTTATATCGTTGTAGGATTCTGTAATCAGCAAAAGTATTATCCTGCCATAGCCCGTCCCAATAGCCGTGCAGAGAAATCCGGATTAGCCTTTCGCCGCAGCTCCGCAGAAGACCGGCGGGGTTTTAGGGGCGGAGCCCCTAGGAAGGGGGGTAACGGAATAGACCGCAGGGCCAAACCCGAAGGGTTTGACACGAGGACTATGGAGTGTGGGGGGCTTCCCCCCCTCTATATCAACAGTATTACTGTTACACAAATGCTATTCCTTTACGCTGGAAAACATGACCGACGCGATGATCCATTTTTGGAAGATTCCGTAGATGACGAGGACCGGGGCCAGGAGTACCAGGGAACCGGCCATCATCCGGGGGATGTGGGTATTGACGGTGTACTGGGCGTTGAATTTCGCTATCAGCACGGTGACCGGTTCCCAAACCTGGTTTCGGATAAAGATAGTGGGGCCCAGGTAATCGTTCCAGGCGCCGATGAACCAGAGTACCCCGTGGGCGGCCAGGGCGGGGCCTACCAGGTGCAGAATGATGCGGCTGTAGATATGGAAATAATTGCAGCCGTCTATTTTTGCCGCCTCGATTACCGAGTCGGGGACGCTGGACATATACTGTTTGATAAAAAATATCATTAGTACGTTTCCCGTAAGCTTGGGCAGGATCAGGGGCCAGGGGCTGGTGAGGAGTCTCATGCTATTAAAAAGCACAAACTGGGGGATCATGATGGTGGGAAAGGGGATCATGATCATGGACAGGAGGATGAGGAACACCGCGTTTCTGCCCTTAAAGCGGATCTTCGCCAGGGCGAAGGCCGCCGCCACGGATACCAGGGAACCGGCGAGGACCGGGGGTCCGGCATAGAGGATGGTGTTGAGGAAACCGCGGAACAGGGGTATCTCCTGCCATATTTGGGTATAGCTGGAAAAATCCCAGGTCTGGGGCAGGAGGCCGCCGAGGTAAATGTGCATTTTCGGTTTCATTGATGTGAAGATCATCCAGATGAAGGGGTAGAGCATGATAACCGAGCAAAAGGACAGGAAAAGAAAGATAAGAATGTCAGCGGCCAGCTTGAGCTTTTTCATCTTTGTTCCCCCAGCCGTTTACGGTAATTTGAATTGCCGTCAGAATAAATACGATGATCCCCAGCACAATCGCTACCGCGGAACCGTAGCCCGCCCGGGAATTACGAAAGGTGTGGTCGTAGAGGTGGATCACCGTACTAAAGGTGCTGTTCCCCGGTCCGTTGCCGGTAAACATGAGCCGGGGTTCCACGTAGATTTGGGCCCCGCCGATTACCCCGGTGACCAGCATGTAAAAGGTTACGGGCATAAGGAGGGGAAGGGTGATGTGGAAAAAGGTGGAGAAGGCCCCGGCCCCGTCGATGCGGGCGGCCTCGTAGTAGGTGGAGGATATGCCCTGCATCCCGGCGATATACAGGATGATGGTCCCCCCCAGGCCCTTCCAGACCGCCAGAATGATGATTACCCACTTGGTATAGTGGGGGTCCATGAGCCAGCGGGGGGGATTCTTCATTCCCAGCATGGAGAGGAAAACGTTCACCGCCCCCCCGTCGGTCATGAAGAGGTACTGGAAGATAAAACTTACCGCCACCGTACTGGTGATCACCGGCACATAGTAGATCACCCGGAACAGATTCTCCCAGGCCGTGCCCCGGTTCATCAGGGAAGCGAAGAACAGGGCCAGGGAGATACCGATGGGGATGCCGATCATGTAAAAAAAGGTGTTGGAAAGGCTTTTCCAAAACAGTTTGTTGGCAAACATATCGGTATAGTTTTTTAATCCCACAAATTTCGCGCTGAAGATCGGCTGTCCCAGGGGCCAGGAGGTAAGACTGGCGTATACGGACATGACAAAGGGGATGATCACAAAGACGGCCATACCGATAAGGGGTATGGCGACAAAGGCGTAACCCCAAAGATTCTCCGTAAAACTAAGGCTCCTTGGACGGCCGGTCTTGCTCATTGATTCGGGTTTAACGCCGCCTCGTCGGCGATGGCCTGATCCAGCAGTTCCTGGGCGTTTGCCTGGATGCTCTTGCAGTAGGCCGCCACGCTCATGGGGGGGAAGCCGTTGTCGATCTTTTCATAATAGGCCCAAACGCTGCCCAGCCCGGCGATAAAGCCGTCCCCGTGCCACATGCCGTTAAAAGTATAGGTGGAGGGAACCCGTTTTCCGTTCTGGCCGGAGAGCATGTTTACAAAGACCTTGCGGGATTCAGGAACATAACTGTTGTCGCTTAAATATTCCCCCTGGGCCATGGCCTTGATATTGGGAAGCTGTCCGCCCCGCTGGGCCAGGAAACGCTGGACTTCTTCATCGGCGCTAAGGGTGTAGGCCAGTTTGGCGGCCAGGTCCTTGCGGGGGGACTGGCTGGATACCGCGTAGCCCACGGAGTCCACCCGGCCGAACCACTTGTCCTGCCGTTCCGCGATAGAAAGGTTTTTGTAGGAGTCACTGATGGGCCAGGGAGCCACGTCAAAGTCAAACCAGGCTTTGCCGGGGTTTACCGCCTCGTCATCCTCGATAGCCTGGAAAGCCCCCACGTCCCAGGTACCGCAGGGGAAGTAGGCGCAGCGGCCGGCCAGGAATTTGAGGTAACCCGAGGTTTCATCGGTAGAGGAACCGGAACCCCCCAATTCCACGATCTTCATAAAGCCTTCGTAGCCTTCGATAAATTTGGGGGAATCAAAAAGCACTTTGGTATGATCGGCGCTGAGGTAGTCCCCGCCGGCGCCCCAGATGAAGGGCTGCAGGGTAAAGTCTTCCCAAAGATGGGTGCCGTAGACCTTGGTACTCCCCGCGGTCTTGGGCAGACTGGGATCATCAAAGGTAAGGGCTTTGCAGAGATTGGCAAATTCGGTGAAAGTATAAACCGGAAGATTCCCCTGGGCGTCGGTTTCCGGGAAGAAGGGCAGGGTTCCGTTCGCCACCAGGGCCTCGATTTCCCTGCGCCGCTTTTCGATAATCGCCCGGTTTACCGTCATGGAAGCGGCGGAAAAATCCTTGGGCAGGGCGTAGATCGCCCCGCTCCCCAAGGCATCGGCGGCTTCATCATAACGGTACAGGTTCAGGGCGTCGGGCCAGATCTTTTCAAGCTCGGCGGTGTCCAGCAGCTCATTGATTGGAGCCACCTTGCCGGCCCAGACCCGGCGCTTGATGTCCCCCACCCCCAGGTAAAAAACATCCGGCGCGGTGTTGGCCGTTAAAGCCGCCTCCAACTGGGGCCAGTACTGGTCCCCCGCCACATTAAAGTTTACCGTAACCTGGTTCTGTTCCTGGAAGCGGTCAATCACCTCCTGGTACATCTTCTGTTCGTGTTCCTGGGCAAAGACCCCCACGGTCAGCACCGGCTTGGCGGAGCCTTCACCGGCGCTCTTTTTTTCCCCGCAGCCCAGAAGCGGCAGGAGCAAAAACCCCAGGAATAAAAGCCCCGGGAGCAAGACGCCCCGTTCCTTCCGCGGCGCGGCGGAAGAGAAGGGTTTCCGATTCGTCGTCAGGTTCATCATGGTTTCCTCCT
>JAIRNB010000372.1 GCA_031258265.1 Treponema sp.
TAAACTCATCGAGCAGCATCTTTTACTGGGCAACAAGTGGAACAAGCGCAACGCCTATTTTTACAATGCCCCGTGGAGGGAGCAAAACCTTGACAGCCTCAATACAGCCGAGACCTGTTTCCGCGCCGCCCTTGCCTATTGGGACGACGCCGTATTCTGGGCGGAAAAAGCCAGGGAACCTCGCTTCCGCTTTGTCAATCTTGAAAGGGTAGAGTATTGGGAAGACGAGGCCTATAGAATACTGGAAGAAAAGACCCTTGATTATGAAAAGGTTATTACCAGGGAACTTGCCCTCCTCCAGGCCGTGCGGGAAAGATTCCAGGCTATGGATGCGAATACCTATTAGACGGAGAAAATAACCTCTCAGACAGCCCTCCTGGCGGTTGTTTTCATTCTTACTCTGCCATCACATATATTAAGAATCCCCGCTTGCAAACCAGGCTGCCGGCAGACTGACACGATTGTACATGTGGTTTTGTTTCCTTGGGAGAGACCGTATCACACAGCAAAGCGCAAGGGATAGAAGCGGAAATCCCGCAGGCCCGCCACAGGCGGGCTGAGGAATTGAAGCGGATAGCCCGGTCCGGCCCGCAGGGCCGGATGCGCCCAAAACAAGGGATAAAAATGCCGGGGTGTTTACCCTGGCATGGGGGATGGATGATAATGGATACCCTGGGTATGCTCGAAGCGCGGTAAACTGCGCCTCGCAGCCGCTTGTCAAAACCACGGGGACGGGCTATCTTATTGAGGTATTCCGATAGAATATGTAGGATATATCCGCCGGGTTGAAGGAGAGGGGATGCGCCTTTTGGGGCCGTTTTCAGAAAAAAAACTTGGGCCGGATTCTGCCGGGGCCGGGGAAGGCCGGTTCGAGGCCCAGGGGAAGGGGCTTTTTATCACCCTGAAGGGCATATCAAAGAGTTATGCCGCCGTTAGCGCCCTGGCGGAGCTGGACCTTGCTATCCCTCCGGGGAGTATCTTCGGGATCATTGGGAAAAGCGGGGCGGGTAAGTCCACCCTGCTGCGGATCATGAGTCTTTTGGAGAGTCCCGACCGGGGGGAGGTGTACTACGGGGGGGAGCGGGTGGATACCCTGCGGGGGGCGGCTCTGCGGGAACGGCAGCGGAAGATGGGGATGATTTTCCAAAATTTTAACCTGATGTCTTCCCGGAATGTGTCGGGGAACATCTCGTATCCCCTGGAGATTGGGGGGATGCACAAAAGACGGATACAGGAGCGGGTGGAGGAACTTTTGGAACTGGTGGATATTCGGGACAAGCGAAAGGCGCGGCTGCGGGAGCTTTCCGGGGGCCAAAAACAGCGGGTGGCGATTGCCAGAGCCCTGGCGGCAAGTCCGGAGATCCTTTTCTGCGATGAGGCGACCAGCGCCCTGGACCCTATGACCACCCGGTCTATTCTTTCGCTTATCCAGGGGCTCCGGGAGAAGCTGCGAATCACGGTGGTGCTGATCACCCACCAGATGGAGGTGATCCGGGCAATCTGCGAGGAGGTGGCGGTGTTGTACGAGGGAAGGCTGGCGGAACGGGGGACGGTGGAAGAAGTTTTTGCCAATCCCCGTTCGGCGGCGGCCCGGGAGCTTTTGACCGGCCGGGGCGGTTCGGCGGGGGGAATCAATGACTAAGGCCCAGCTTTTGGGGGTTCTGGCCCTCCTGCCCCAGGCTACTCTGGAAACCGTCCACATGACTTTTTTTTCCACGGTGATTGCCGCGGCCCTGGGTTTTCCCCTGGGGGCCGTGCTGTACTGCACATCCCCGGTAGGGCTTTTTCCCCGGCGGCTTCTCTACAACACCCTGTCCCGGATTGTCAATGTGCTTCGTTCCCTGCCCTTCATTATCCTGATGATCCTCCTTATCCCCCTGTCCCGGCTCATTGTGGGGACCAGCATCGGGCCCACGGCGGTGATAGTGCCCCTGTCCATTGCGGCCGCGCCCTTTGTGGCCCGTATTTCCGAAGCGGCCTTGCAGGAGGTTGACGCCGGGGTACTCCTGGCGGCCCGGGCCATGGGGTCTACCAACTTTCAGATTATCCGAAAGGTGCTTATCCCCGAAACCCTGCCTTCCCTGGTTTCCGGCCTGGCCCTGACTATTATCAACCTGATCGGCTATTCCGCCATGGCCGGGGCTATCGGCGGCGGGGGCTTGGGGACTCTGGCGATAAACTACGGCTATTACCGATTCCGCACCGATGTTACCGTGGCGGCGGTGATCGTTATCCTTGTTTTAGTGGAATTGGTACAGTTTGCCGGCACTCTTTTAAGCCGGACCCTGCTTTCCCGGCGATAACGGATAAGGGTTTGAATCCGCCGGGAGGCGGTTCATATATATTTTTTTTGAGGAGGAAAAGATGAACAAAACAAGCGCGGCCTTAAAGGCCCTCCGCCTGCTTTTACCAGCGGCCCTGATTTTTGCCCTGGCATCGCCGCTTTTTGCCCGGGGGGCGAGGGCCGGCGGATCTACGGGGGCCTTGGTGGTGGGGGCCACGGCAAACCCCCATGCCATCCTGCTTAACCTGGTAAAACCGGACCTGGCGGCCCAGGGGATCGATCTGCGGGTTATCGAATTTGCCGACTATGTGGTGCCCAACACCGCCCTGATCTCCGGGGACCTGGATGCCAACTTCTTCCAGCATATTCCCTACCTGGAATCCAACTCCGAGTGGAGCGCCGCGCTGGCCAACGCCTTTGGGGTCCATGTGGAACCCTTTGGCCTTTACTCCGGCAAAATTAAAAGCATCTCCGAGCTGAAAGACGGTTCCACCATTGCTATCCCTAACGATCCCTCTAACGGGGGCCGGGCCCTGCTTCTGCTCCAGGCCAACGGGCTTATCACCCTTAAAAGCGGCGCGGGCATAACCGCCACCCCTCTGGATATTGATTCGAATCCCAAAAATCTTCGTTTCCGGGAGCTGGAGGCCGCCCAGCTTCCCCGGGCCCTGGCCGATGTGGACGCGGCTACTATCAATGGGAACTATGCCCTGGAGGCGGGGCTTAACCCCACCAGGGATTCCCTGATCATCGAGGGGGCCCAGTCCCCCTACGTGAACATCGTGGTTGTCCGCAAGGGTTTTGAAAACGATCCCCGGATTCAGGCCCTAAAAACGGCCCTGCGTTCCCAAAAGGTAAAGGACTACATTACCGCCAATTACAGTGACGGCAGTGTGGTGGCGATTTTCTAAAAGTTCCGGTGCGTGCCGCCGGGCGGCGTATTTTCCCCGGCGGCGTATTTTATATGAATGACGGAGGTATACCATGCAAGAGGTTTACGATTTTCTTAAAAAAACCGGGATTTATTACCTGGCCACGGTGGAGGGGGATCAGCCCAGGGTCCGCCCCTTCGGCACGGTGGATATTTTTGACGGAAAACTGTACATCCAGACCGGGAAGTCAAAAGACGTTTCAAAGCAGATAGCGGCGAATCCAAAAATCGAAATCTGCGCCTTTGACCCGGCGGGCGGTAAGTGGATTCGCGTGCAGGCCGCCGCCGTGGAAGACCCCCGGCGGGAGGCAAAGAAACACATGCTGGACGCTTACCCCAGCCTGCGGGACAGGTATTCCGAAGATGACGGCAACACCCTGGTACTGTACCTGAAAGACGCCGTAGCGACCTTTACCGAATTTGGCAAAGATCCGAAGATCGTCAAGTTTTAAGCGCGTCCCCTGGGGCTTGGACCCCTTTGCCGCTTAAAAGAAAAGCCGGACCTCCAGGTCCGGCTTTTTTAACCGCTATTTTACTGCCTCAAAGCCCTGTTTTAGATCGTCGATAATGTCGTCAATATGTTCGGTGCCGATAGAAAGCCGGACGGTATTGGGCTTGATCCCCTGCTCCAGGAGTTCCGCCCCGCTTAACTGGGAGTGGGTGGTGGAGGCGGGGTGAATAACCAGGGATTTTACATCCGCCACATTGGCCAAAAGGGAAAAGAGTTCCAGTTTTTCGGTGAACTTCTTGGCCTGCTCCGCGCCGCCCTTAAGTTCAAAAGTAAAAATCGAACCGCCGCCCCTGGGGAAGTATTTCTTAAAGAGGGCGCTGTCCCGGTGATCCTTTAAGGCGGGGTGGTTTACCTTTTCCACCAGGGGATGGGAGACGAGGAAGTCCAGGACCTTCCGGGTATTTTCCAGGTGCCGTTCTACCCGGAGGGAAAGGGTCTCCAGGCCCTGGAGAAAGAGGAATGCGTTGAAGGGGGACAGGGCGGCGCCGGTGTCCCGGAGCAGGGTGGTCCGGGCCTTGATAATATAGGCCAGATTCCCCACCGCCTGGGTAAAAACTACCCCATGGTAGCTGGAGTTTGGCTGGGAAAGACCGGGGAACTTGTCATTGGCCGCCCAGTCGAAATGCCCCCCGTCCACCAGGACCCCGCCGATGGAAGTACCGTGGCCGCCGATAAACTTGGTGGCCGAGTGGACCACAATGTCCACGCCATACTCGATGGGCCGCAGCAGGTAGGGGGTGGCAAAGGTATTGTCCACCACCACCGGGATACCGTGTTTATGGGCAATGGCCGTTACCGCCTCAATATCCACGACGGAACTGTTGGGGTTTCCCAGGGTTTCAAAGAAAATAGCCTTGGTGTTGGCTTGAATGGCCTTTTCAAAATTCGCGGGAACGCTGCCATCCACAAAACTGGTCCCAATCCCCAGGTCTTTAAAGGTGTTGGCAAAGAGATTGTAGGTCCCCCCGTAGATCTGGTAGTCGGAAACGATGTGGTCCCCGGAGCGGGCGATGTTCTGGATAGCGTAGGTGCAGGCCGCCGCGCCGGAGGCGGTAGCCAGGGCCGCCGCTCCCCCTTCCAGGGCGGCAATCCGCTTCTCAAAAACATCCCAGGTAGGGTTCATGATCCGGCTGTAGATGTTCCCCGATTCGCTAAGGGCAAAGCGGTCCGCCGCGGACTTTGAGCTGGGAAACACATAAGACGAGGTCTGGTAAATTGGCACCGCCCTAGCATCGGTGGCGGGGTCCGGCTTCTCCTGGCCCGCGTGAACCTGGAGAGTCTCGAAACGGTAATTTTGCTTAGCCATGAAATACTCCTTAATTCCTATAAATTTGATAGGCTTAATATAGTTACCGGTAGCATATCTTGTTTCGCGGCCCCTGTCAAGAAAACGGAAAACCGATGAACAAACCAGGGGATCGGCGTTTGCTTTTTTTCGTTTGTTTTTGGGCGCATTTTTTGCTGCCGCAAAAAACCGGGCTATCGCTGCAATTCCTCAGCCCGCCTGCGGCGGGCTTCCGGTATTTCCGCTCTATCCCTTGCGCTGCCCAAAAATGGCATCCATGCCATTTTTGGGCTTTACGTTTTT
>JAIRNB010000043.1 GCA_031258265.1 Treponema sp.
AAGCGCGAAGCGCAACAAACTCCTAGGCTTTTAAGGGGGATACGGTTATAGTTTTACTATCTATGAAACGTTTGATTGAAAAAATTTTTAGGTATCCCTGGCTTATAATTGCGATCACCGGGGCTGTCACGGTGTTTTTTGCCTTCCAGCTTCCCCGGGCGGAGCTTGATAACAACAATATACGTTTTGTCCCCGCCAGTGATCCGGCGCGGATCACCTCGTCCTATATTGACGAAACCTTTGGCAGTTCTGTCTTTATTCTGGTGGGTTTGGAGCGGAAATACGGGACTGTTTTTGACGGCCCTTTTTTGAACCGGATTAGGGATTATGTGGCCCGGATAGAACAGATTGGCATGGTGGGGGATGTGTATTCTATCGTTGACGCGGATTATATTTCCGGCGAGGGGGGGGCTGTTCTGGTGAGTCCCCTGGTAAGCCGGGATTTTTCCGGTACGGCGGATGAGATTGCGGAACTGCGGAAACGGCTGCTCTCCTGGGATCTGTATGAAGATGCCCTGATATCTGATGATTTTACGGCGACCCAGATTCTTGTTCCCCTGGAACTCACGGAAGAAAATTACGGCAGTTCCGATGTGGTACGGGAGTACCTTCAGGTGCGGGACATTGCCCGGTCTCTGTTTGACGGGATGGCCGATGTGTATGTGACGGGGATTCCCATTATCGCGGCCACGATAAATGAAGCGGTGGCCCAGGATATTAGGCTTATGATCCCCCTGGTTATTTTGGTGGTGATCCTCATCGTGTTTATCCCCTTTAAGAGGCTGGGGGCCACTTTCCTTTCCCTGGTATCGGTTCTTGTGGCGGTTATCTGGTCTATCGGGGCCATGCCCTTAATGGGGGTCAAGCTTTCGGTTATTTCCACCGTCCTTCCGGTTATCCTTATTGCCATGGGCAGTTCTTACGGCCTGCATGTGGTGATCCACTACCTGGAAGACCGGGAAGCGGGGGGAAGGGAGATGGGCGCCGGGGAACACCGGGACCTGATCCTGCGCCTGATTGGCCGTACCGGAAAGCCTATTTTCCTTGCGGCCCTTACCACCTTTGCCAGTTTTATCTCGTTTTGCATTACCCGGGTAACGCCTATCCGGGAATTTGGATTCTTTGCCAGTTTTGGGGTTATGGCCTCTTTCCTTATTACCATGACGCTGATCCCCGCGATTCTCCTGATCCGGGGGTCCAGCCGTCGAAAGGAATTTCATTCCGCCGGGGAGGGCGGAAAAGTCCGGAACAGGATCGCCGCCTTTTTTACCGCCGTATCGTTCCACCGGGCTGTAGTTCTCTGCGTAGTTATCGCGGTAACTCTCTTTTCGCTGTACGGAGCTTCGAAGATCGTTATTGATAATGTGATGGTAGAGTATTTTAAGAGCAGTACGGATATATACCGGTCGGATAAATTTATCCGGGAAAAATTCGGCGGTTCCAAGATTCTCAGCGTGGTTGTGCGGGCGGAAAGTCCGGAGATCCTCCTTCACCCGGACTGCCTGGGGGCCCTGGACAGCCTGGGACGTTACCTGGAACACCGGGTTCCCGAAGTGGGGAACGTGATGGGTTTTACCGATCTGATTAAACGGATCAACCAGGTATTGAATACCGGGGAAAGTCCCGATGGTCTTGCCCCGGCTTCCGCCCCCCCGCGGGAGGCTTTGAGTTTTTGGGATTTTGATTCCGGCGCTGATTTTGATTCCGCCGGCGGGGAAGAAACGGAAAGCTCCGGCGGGGCCCCCGGGGAACCGGAGTGGGGGGAAGACTACGCCGGAGCGGATTTTGAAGGGCCGGGCTTTGGAGATGCGGGTTTTGAAGACGCGGGTTTTGACGGGGACCGGGTTTACAGCATAAATGAGATTGCCCGCCTCCTCGACCGGGCCTCCAGCGCCGGAATGGATAGATCGATAAGCGCAGGAGAACTGGTGGATGAATTCCAGCGGCTTATCAATTACGAAGGTTACTCATACTACGAAATACCCCAGGACCCCCGGCGCTATGGAAAAACCGCCAAGGAAGAATTATCCGGCCTTATTTCAAACTACCTGTTCCTCCTTTCGGGGGATATTTCCGGCTATGCCAACGATCCCCTGGAACCCACCAGCATCAAGACCACCGTCCAACTGCGGACCACGGGCCAGGAGGACACGGACCGGGGAACCCTGGCGATCCGGCAGTTTGTGGCGGCAAATTTTCCCAAGAATGTGGATGTTATTGTGGGGGGTACGGCCCTGGTGGAGGGGGCCACCAATACCCTGGTGGTCCAGTCCCAGTTAATATCCGTGGTTTTTTCCGTTATCGCCATGTTTATAATCGTGTCTGCGGCATATAAGTCCCTGGCCGCGGGGGGTATCGCCATAATCCCCCTTTCCATACTTATTCTGGCTAACTTTGCCGCCATGGGCTTTCTCCATATCAAGCTGAATCTTGCCACCGCCATGATCTCCAGCGTTTCCATTGGGGTAGGTATTGATTATACTATCCACTTCATCGAAGCTTATAAGCATGAATTTCGGCTTTCCGGCGGCAAGGGGGATTTTTTGAAACGGGCCTACTATGTTTCGGGAACGGCGATTCTGGTGGATACCCTTTCCGTGGGTCTTGGTTTTGCGGTCCTCCGGTTTTCCAATTTTGTAATGCTCCAGGACTTTGGGCTTCTGGTCTGTCTTGCCATGATGATAAGCGCCCTTTCGGGACTCATCATTGTTCCCGCCCTGCTGGGCTTCTTTAAGCCGAAATTCATCCGGGAGGTTTAACCAAAATGAAAAAAAGAACGGTTTTATGCTGCGCCGCAATGCTGGCGGTAATGCTGACGGCGGTTTCCCTGTCCGCCCAGGACGCGGAAGAAATTGTCCGGTCCTCCCGGGACCGGATACAGGCGGACAGCGTCTATACCCGTTCCACCATGATCCTGAAGGCAAAGAACGGCGGCGAAACCCGGCGGGTAATTGAACAGTTTTCCAAAGACGGCCCCCGGGGGAACAGGGTTGTTATTGTTTTCCACGAGCCAAAGTCCGTGGCGGGAATCCGGTTTTTGACCATGGAGAATCCCGGCAGGGAAGATGACCGCTGGATATTCCTGCCGGACCGGGGGCGGGTACAGCGGATACCTTCGGCGGACGGGTCCAAGAGTTTTGTGGGCACCGATTTTTCCAACGATGATATATCCAGTTCCGACCGCGGCGCGGATTTGGACCGCCACAGCCTGCTGCGGGAAGAAGATTTGGGGGGGAATCCCTGTTATGTGATTCAGTCGATCCCCAAGGACAGTTCCTATCAGTATTCTAAAATGGTTCAGTGGATCGATAAAGGCACCAGGGTATGCCACAAAATCGAGCTTTACGATAAAAAAAACGCCCTGGTAAAGACCCTGGAAATTCTGCGGCTGGAAGATAAAGACGGCCGCCTGAGCCCCATGCAGACCCGGATGACCACCCATGCGGCGGGAACTTATACCCAGATCAACGTGGACCTTATCCGTTATGACGCGCAGATCCCTGAGGGATTCTTTACCCAGGAGTACCTTGCCACCGGGAGGTCCCGGTGAAAGCGTTTTCCGGCAGGGCGGTCCCCGCGTTTTTCGCTGTTCTGATTCTTCTTTTTTGCCCCCTGCTTTTTTGTCCCCTGATCGCAGGGGCCCAGGACTTTTGGCTGGAAGGGGAAGAAGAGGATTCCCCTGTTCCCGAAATTTCCACCGGGAAATTTGGGCTCAGGACCGGCGGGGAAATAAGCGGGGAACTTTTGATGTTCCCATACGAGTTAAGCGGTGGCAGGGCGGGGGAAGCCGATTGGGGGAACCTGGTCAGCGCCAAAATCAACCTTGACGCCTCCGCCCCCAACGCCGAAGCGGCGCTGCACTTTAAGCTTTCCCCCCGGATCGTCGATATGACGGCTTCAGGCGAATCCTTTTGGACCCCCCCCTTCATTGATGAACTGTACATCCGGGCCTTCCTGGGGCCGCTGACTCTGGAAACGGGTTTGCGGAAACTGGCCTGGGGCCGGGCGGATGTCCAGGGCCCCCTGGACGTGACTAACCCCCTGGACTATACGGACCTGACCAATGTGGAGGATACCATGGGCCGTAAAATTGCCCGGCCCATGATCCACGCATCCCTCCCCCTGGGCGGGGCCTCCAAACTGGAGGGGGTTTTTATCCCCAATTTTCAGGGCCACCGTTATACCCTGGATTCGGAAGACCGCTGGTATCCGACGGCCATAGCCGCCGGCCGCCGGGACGACATGATCGGCGGCCTGATTGGGGGATTGGCGCAGTTTGTCCCGGCCTCATCTTTGCCGGCTATTACTTCCGCGCTGCAAAACGCCGCCACGGGCATGAATATTACCCAGACGAATCTTTCGGGCACCGGGGGCCTTACATACGCCCAGGGGGGCCTCCGGTTTACCACCACCCTGGGGCCGGCGGATCTGGGCTTCCAGTATTACTCCGGTTTTTTATTCCGTCCCAGTTTAACTATTAAAGGCGCGGACGAGTTATTTATAAGCGCCGCCGGAAACCCGTCAAGTCTGGCTGCTATTATTTCCTCTACACCGCCCCTGAGCCCCCTGCTTACATACAACCGTTACCACCAGATAGGTTTGGATTATACCCAGGTGATCTTCGATTTTAGTTTCCGGGCGGAACTGGCGGCCCATATCACCGGGGACCTCAAGGGGAATGACGGGGGTATTTACAATCCCTCCCTGGCCTGGTCCGCGGGCTTTGACCGGGACCTCTTTGGCTTTACCTTCTTTGTTGAAGCCGATGAAAGCATACGGCTCCTGGACAGCAAGGTAAGAAGCAATCCCGCCCTGGATACCGAAGGGGGCGTTCCCCTTACCAGTACAGCCATTATCGCCCGGATCTCCCGGAATTTTTTCCAGGATAAACTGGAGCTCAAATTCGGCCTCCTGTGGAATGTGGAGACCAGCGATCTTTATCTGATGCCTTCCGCCGGTTACACCATGGGGGACCTGGAGGCCGTCCTTTCCGGTGGAATCTTCGCGGGGAAAGACGGGGGGGAGCTTTCCCAGTACCGGAACAACGGTTATATCAAAACGGCGCTGACATATTCGTTTTAGGAAATTCGGATTGGGCGCATCCCCGTCCCCTGCGGGGACGGGGACCGGGCTTTTCGGGGCTCCGCGGGTCCCTACCCGCTTCGGCCTCCTCGTCCCGCCTCCGGCGGGACTGCGGTGGCGCGCTTCGCGCCCCCTCCAATCCCTTGCGCTTCGCTGTATGATACGATTTTCCGCCAAGGTGCAAAGCCGTATTTCCATTGCTGTCAGAATCTAAAAAACATAAAAACGTCTATACTCATCTGGAACAAGCTTATTCGAGGGTCTGGTTTAATACCCCGGAGCTCTGCTCCGGCTCAAATAATGCAACGTTTACAAAAATTTGGTGTTAAACCTAATAACTCGCTTACGCGAGGGAGGGTATTATAAATTTCCTTACGACCGAGCCTCCGTTTGACCCAATGCAACGCTAAAGATACCGCGGAGCTCTGCTCCGCGGAGGCTCATGTACGCCCGGCATGGGGAGTAACTCGGCGGTGAAAGTCCGCTACACGCTTGGTAGTAGGAAGTGTTAGCCGAACGGCAAGGGTGTCCATCGTGAGGTGGAATCTGAAGGAAGCCGAAGGCAAAGTCCCGAACCGACGAACAGAAACCGCATATAAGGCAGTACAGG
>JAIRNB010000047.1 GCA_031258265.1 Treponema sp.
AATTGGGGCAATTCTTTTCAACCGGGGTGTAACCGGGCGTGTAGCCTTTATCCCCGAAAGGAGACTTTATGCGGTATAGAGAGACATTCAGTTTGTACAAAAGGCGGCTGGCTTCGGGTATCGTGGTTTTTTATTACCGGACCTATGACGAAAACGGCCTGCGGCTGTGCGGCCATTCCACAGGGCAGACTACCAGAACGACGGCGCGGGAGTTCTGCAACCGCTTAAACCGGGATGGAAAACTTATCCCCAAAAAACAGGACAGGATCGCGGTTCCCTCCTTTGCCAAGTTCGCTGAGGGATGGTGGGACTATGACACATGTCCCTACCTGAAAAGCCGCAAGGGAAGGCGGGATATTTCAAAAGGCTATGCTACCCAGGGCCAGTATGCGGTAAAGAACCATCTGTTACCCGCCTTCGGGGGCAGGCGGCTTGATACTATTACCGAGGCGGAGGTCGACCAGTGGCTGACTTCCTTCCCGGAACGGACTCACCCCAGCAATGACGGTAAAAGCGTGGTTCACTATAAAACCAGCACCGGCAATCTGGCTTTCAAAATATTAAAGATTATGCTGAACTATGCGGTAAAACAAAAACTCATCAAGGCTAATCCCTGTAAAAACGTGGAACTCCTCAAGACCAGCGATGAAAAGGAAATCCAAATCCTTACCCCCGATGAGGTAAAAAAACTGTTTCCGGCGCAGTGGGAGACGGTCTGGAACAGCAAGCTCCACTATGTCCTGAACAAGCTGGCGGCCTGTACGGGGATGCGGCATGGGGAGCTATTGGGGCTGCGGGGGGAATTTGTCTTTGAGACCTATATTGACGTATGCGCCCAATACAACCGGTATGGCTATGGGGATGTGAAAACCCACAAGCCCCGCAACATTCCCATCCCGGCCGGGCTGCACCGGGACCTTGAAATGCTCATGGAGGATAACGGGCGGGGGTATCTTTTTTCAGTGAACGGCGGGGAAAGCCCGGTAACACGGAAGCAGGTCTATCAGGCCCTGTATGAGGCACTGGCGAATATCGGGATAGACGAGAACCAGCGGAAGGGGCGGAATTTATCCATGCACGGGTGGCGGCATTTCTTTAACACGACTCTCCTGATGGCAAACGTATCTGACAACAAGGTGATGTCGCTGACGGGGCATACCACGGAGAAAATGAAGAAACATTACACCCATTTTGACACAACGCAATTTAGTGAGGTGGTTGAGGTGCAGGAACAGCTATTGATTAGCGGAGAAGCGGAGCAGGATCCTGATAAAAAAACAAAAAAAGAGGGCGGAGGCACCATGAAAATCAAAGCCGCGAAGAAAGGGCCGCCGTCAAAAAAACAGGCTACGGCTTGACCCGTTAAAAAGATTACTGACAGGGGCTGTTTCCGGTTTTAGGCCGGGAATGGCCTTTTTTTATCTAAAAATTCCGCATTTTTCTCATAAATATCATACCAAAGGATGATACCTCATCATCCCAAACCCTGACATTCTGAAATAACTTCGCAATAAAACCGGCAGGAGCGTACCACGAGAAATGAAAGCGCGGAACGGTATGTCTGAACAGGGGTGAGAACGGGAAATGAAACCCCCCTTAAATTTGCACAAATTACCTACATACAACCTGAACCGGGGACTCTGATAATGACCGCAATGAGCAAAGGGGCGAATGGTAATCCCCGATTTTTCAGAAAAACCGTAAAAACATGACTTTTTGTACATTCTGTTTCCGGTGGATGCCGGTGATAGTGGCTTTATCATAGCCGGTTAATCCGGGGTTAGGAGGGAACGATGGAATATTTGATTGATATTGCGGAACTGGCAAGGCGTACCACCATAAAACAGGCGACCCTGCGGAAATATGTGGCGCAACACAAAATCCCGTTCGTAAAGATTGGGCGGCTGGTCCGCTTTGATCTGTCGGAGATTGATGTATGGATCAAGGAACGGAAGGTTCCGGCGTCGAAGGGAGATAAAACAGCGCGGGAAATTTCGGAAAACAGGTTGTTCAATGGTCAGGAAACCCCTGAATTTGGACATTCTACTAGGTTTTTCCCCACTGCTTAAGACAGAGAATGGCATATATGACGGACCGGTCGGACAGGTCTTCAAAGGGGCGGTGGACCCGCTAAATGAGGACCAGCACTATTGTTATATACAGTAGTTCTCAAAAAATAGCCTGCGAGGTGGAGCGTTTCATAATGGAAACTCGAAACCGGGAAGGGAAGCCGGGGAAGATATTTCGTGTCCATGACGGGGAAGATTTCAGGGTAAAGGTGGAGGTATATCATCCGTATCTGGTTTTTGTGGAAACAAACTGCTGGTATGAATTGACCGCCTGGAAGCTGGCGCAGTACCGGGTGAAATACCGGCGGATGGAGATATGCGTGTTTACCTATGACCGGCTGCTTCCGGCCCGGGCGGCGGGGTTTATGAGGAGCGGGGCTGATAGTTTTCTTGACCTGCGGGATGATGATGAAGCGACCCGTTCGGGGATTAACCGGATTATCCGGGGAGATGTTTATATGCCTGAATGGGTAAGCGGGGCGGAGGGACATGACCAGGAAGGGCCGGGAGAACATCCGGGTCTTACCCGGAGGGAGCGGGAGGCATTCCGGCTTGTTGGGCTGGGGAACGGAGATAAAGAGATAGCCCGCAAGATGGGGGTATCCTACGGCGTGGCGAAGAATTACCTTTCCTCGATACGCCGGAAGCTGGGGATAAAACGGACGGATAAGTTACCGATACTGGCGCTTAGGGCGGGGCTGGTACGGTATGATGAACTGGTTAATCCTGAGATTGGCTTGGATGAAGCCTGATTGAAATACCCCCGGACAGACCGGGGGCCAAGTAATTTAGATGGCGGTTAAAGCGGCTTTTTCGCTGTCGCTAACCGTAGTCTTGAAAACACAATCGGAACACTTTGTGTTGTCTCTGCAATGCTGGCAGACAAGGGCGCTGTCCACCATAGCGGGCATAAGCCTGACGATACGGCCAAAGGCTTTACCCATAGTGATTCCCATAGCCCAGGCAAGGCGGCGGAGGGAAATGACGGAGAAATCGGATAATGGCGGTGTATACATGATGTATACCTCCTGACAGGAAATAACCCCCTGATAGCTAAGACCGGGGGGATAGGAGGGAAAACACCAAGACCCCGAACCGCCCCTTTTTTAATTTTTCCCGAAAGCTGGCGGGGGGTGGTTTTTTTGCCCTCACAAGTTCCGGGCAAAAAACCTGCCCCCCGCCCATGTGGGGACTATGCAACAGCCAGCCAATCTTCTGAATGCGGTGGATGGAGCCGGTAAAGGCCCCGATAAGGGGATAAACAATGCCCCGGCCCGGAGGGTTGGCGCGGCATTTGCCCGCCCGCTCACCGGGCGGAGAAGCAAATGCCGTGACAAAGGGGCTGACGGAATAACAGCCCCGACATATCC
>JAIRNB010000094.1 GCA_031258265.1 Treponema sp.
TGGGAAGTATTTGCACGGCCATGGCGATTCAGTTGAATAAGCGGGGGGTATACCTGTTTTTCGCCGCCTTTTTTCTTCAGACCGGTTTTTTTCTGTTCCTCCTGGCCCTGCGGATTTTCCCCCTCCGCTTTTCCGAAAGCTGGCCCCTCCTTTCCGTTTTTGCCGGGCTTTCCCTGTTCCCCGCGGGCTGGCGCCGCTTTGGGGCCCTCCGTACCGGCTACGTGGTTCCTTCCATCGCGTTTGTGCTTCTGGGCCTGGCCCTTCTGGTTTTTTCTTTTGACCTGGTCGCTTTTTCTTTCCGTCAGTTTATGCTGGACTGGTGGCCCCTCCTTGTTGTTCTGGCCGGCCTGGTACTGGTTCTTGTATCCCTTGGTTCAAAATCCAGTGCCGGGGATCCAAAACGGTGAGGCCGGGCTTTTTTTTTATCCGAAGGGAGCCTAATACCCAAGAAACGTCCGCCTTCCGGCGGGGGAGTCTCGGTGCAATAAAGCTGCCAGGCGGTTCAATTCCCAGGCGGCGGGATGCGGAGCCCCGGCATAAAATAAAAAAAGTCCGCAGGACTTTTTCTTCCCGAGCGAAGACACTCCGCCGCCCCGCGGCGGAGTTCTTCATTTTTCCCCTGGCATTCCTTTTTTTGTTTGCTCCCGTTCAGGGTTTTGGACAGAATAGCTATCCGGGGCTGGCGGAGGAAATCCGGGCCCTTAGCGAATCGGGGATTCCCTCCCTGATGCAGCGGGCCCTGGATCAGATCCGCCAGCGGAACCTGGGGAACAGCGAGTTTGGCAGGATCATGAACGCCGTCAACATCAATCTTTTCCGGCGGCTCTACCCGGACATAAAGATTCAGTCCTCCGCGGCGGACCCCCCGCAGTCCCACAACTACGCAAAGATACTGCGGAATGTGGAACAGGGGCTTTACACCGCCCCCGGCGCTTCTTCCGATTACCTGGAATGTGTCCTGCCCTTTTTGGCCTACCTCGACGAGACCCGGCAGGACCGGCTTCTCCCCTGCCTTCCCGATCTAAGGAGGGCGGCGGCCCTGAATCCCGGTTCAGTGCTGGCCCCCTTTTTTATGGGGCTGATCTATGAACGGACCGGCAGCTCCCCGGAGGCGGAGGCGGCCTACCGCCGGGTCCTGGGGATTTCCCCGGAATGCTATCCGGCCAGTCTGGCCCAGGCCAGACTCAAAGAGCTTGCCGGGGACCATGACGGGGCGCTGCGGATTATTCAGGAACTGGTCCTGGACTTCCCCGATAACGCCGCGGTTAAGCGGCAGCTTGCCGTTGCCTACTACCACCAGAAAGACTGGTCCAGGGCGCAAAACGCCATTGCCGAAGCTCTGCGGCTGAACCCCAGGGACGGGCAACTCCTCCTGATCCAGGCCCACATCCTTGTGGAACAGGGCCGCTTTATCCCCGCCCAGCGGCCCCTGGATCAGTACGCCTCTATTAACGCCCAGGACCCCTTTTATCTTTTTCTCCGGGCCAGAGTCCAGGCGGAGGGCCTGGGGAACCAGGATGCGGCCCTGAACTACCTCCGCTCCCTTATCCGTTCCGGCAGTCCCCCGGCGGGTTCCCTGGTTTACACCGCCCGGCTTCTTTTGGAATCCTCCAGGGAAGAGGATCAGAGTGAAGGCCGTTCCCTGCTTAAACGTCTTTTGGAGGGGGACCCCTCCGCGGATGTAATCCGCATGGCGGTGCGGGACGGCATTACCCGCCGGGACTGGCAGGCCGCCAAGAACTACCTGGCCCCCCTTTTGAAGGAAAGCCCCCAAAGCCAGGACCTCCTAAGCGCCTATACCATAGAGCAGGGGCTGGGGAACAACGCCGCCGCCCTTTCTTACGCCAGGGAACTGTACGACCGGAACCCCGCCGCCGATGAGGGGGCGGAAGCTTATATTTCCGCCCTTATAGAAACAGGCCGCCAGGCCGAGGCGGGCCGCCTTATCGAAAGCCGCCTGGCTTCCGCCGCCGGGGATACCCAGAAAAGCCGTTACTACTACCTCCGCAGCCGGATTCGCGGCAGCGATGATCAGATAGTAGCGGACCTGCGGGCCAGCCTTTTCGCCGACCCCCGGAACCTTTCATCCATGATCGCCATGTTCGAGTTTTACCATTTCCGCCGGCCTGAAAAGGCCCGGGCCCTAATCTACCTTCGCCAGGCCCTGGCCCTGGACCCCTCCAACCCCCAGCTCCGCCGTTATGCCGGGGAATACCCGGAGGTTTTAGGGAATTAGTATCTTGTGGATTTTGGGCGCATCCCCGCCCTTGCTAAAGCAAGGGCGGGGACCGGGCTATCGCTGCAATCTTTTGCCCTGCGGGCAAAAGTATTTCCGCTCTATCCCTCGCGCAATTAAAGCAAGCGTAGCTTGTAAATTAAACCAATGTGGCTTCGCGTAGCGCCTCCGTATGCCCCCAAATTGGGAAATGCGGCTTAGCTTTAGCTAAGCCAGCGGCAGGCAAGCGCAGCTTGTTTATTTGACAATGCGGCATGGCTTAGCGCCAGAAAATACCCCGAAATTTATTAATGCGCCCCAGCTTTAGCTGGGGTAGTGCGCGCAGTGCGCGCACGGCCCAAAACCTCAGGTTTGGGCTGGAACTAAAGCTGGCATCCATGCCATTTTTTAGCACGTCTATCACAGCCGGCCCCGAAGTGCGCCGCCCCCGGCTTTCGGCAGAATCCCCTTTACTCGTACTCCACCACGTTTACCTGACGCAGGAGGAATTCCCGCTCCTCCGGCCGGCCTTTCACAAGCTGGGAGGCGGAGACAATGGAAATCCACTTTTCCACATACTGCCGGGCGGTGTCGCTTTTTTTACAGAAAAGGGAAAGGTACTTCTCCGCTATCTCCGGGGCGCCGGGAAAGGCATCCCGGTAAAAGTGAAAGATAAGCCAGGTTTGGGCGGCGTCGGCGGAGGCGTTCCCCTGGGAGGCATGGGACCAGTCGATGATGTAAGCCTGGCCGTCCCCGGTGATAACGATGTTGCTGGGGGTAAAATCACCGTGGCAAAGTTTGCTGTGCCGGGGCATGCTGTCCAGCCGGGTGTGGAGTTCATAGCGGATAGTGGCGTCCAGGCCGCTGGCCCGGATTTTCCGGTGCATCTTGTCGATAAGGACCGGAAGCCGGGTAGCGCCGCAGCCGTGCATTTCCAGTTGAATATCCACGAAGCGGTCAAGGTATTCGTCAAGGCGGGAAGGCTCCTTCTTCATCATGTCCAGCAGGGTGGTTCCCTCGATGTACTCCCACACAATAGCCCATTTACCGTCAATCCTGGTAACTTCCAGAATCTTCGGCACTTTGAGTTTTGTCTCCCCCGCCGCGGCCAGGTTCAGGGCCTCGTTAAAAACATCGGAGGCAGGGTATTCCGCCCCCATAACCTTGTAGACCTTGCCGTCTTCCAGGTAGATCGTCTTATTGGGACGCTCAACAATAATCGTCCTGCTCATTTTCCGGCCTCCCCGTAGTAGGCATTCAGGTACATTTGCTTAATTTCCCCGATCAACGGGTAGCGGGGATTAGCCCCGGTACACTGATCGTCAAAGGCCGCCTCGCTCATCTCATCCAGCCGGGCCAGGAAATCTTTTTCCTCGATGCCGTAATCCTTAATAGTTTTTCTAATCCCCACCTGCTCCTTTAGTTCCTCTATCGCGGCGATAAGGTTTTCCAGCTTTTCCTCATCGCTTTCACCCCCAAGCTCCAGAGCCCGGGCGATTCCGGCGTAGCGGGAAAGGGTATGGGGATGATCGTATTGGGAAAAGGCCGCCATCTTAACCGGGACTTCCGCGGCGTTATAGCGGAGAACCTCGGATATTAAGAGGGCGTTGGCAATGCCGTGGGGCAGATGGTGATAGGCCCCCAGTTTGTGGGCCATGGAATGGCAGACCCCCAGGAAGGCATTGGCAAAGGCCATGCCGGCAACGGTAGCGGCGTTGGCCATTTTCTCCCTGGCCTCCGGGTCTTCCGGCCCCAAATCGTAGGCCCTGGGCAGGTACTGGAAGATAATTTTTATTGCCTGGATCGCAAGACCGTCGGTAAAATCCGTAGCCATGACCGAGGCATAGGCTTCCAGGGCGTGGGTTAAGGCGTCAATGCCGCTGGCGCTGGTCAGGGATTTAGGGGCGTTCATCTGGAGGTCAATGTCTATAACAGCCATGTCCGGCAGAAGTTCGTAGTCCGCCAGGGGGTATTTCATCCCCGCCGCCTCATCGGTAATCACCGCAAAGGGGGTTACTTCACTCCCGGTCCCGGCGCTGGTGGGTATTGCGATAAAGTAAGCCTTTTGTCCCATTTTAGGAAAACTGTAGACCCGCTTTCTAATATCCATAAAGCGCATAGCCATGGATGCGAAATCCGCTTCAGGATGTTCGTAGAGTACCCACATGATCTTGGCGGCGTCCATGGCGGAACCGCCCCCCAGGGCAATAATAGCGTCGGGCTGGAAAGATGCCATCCGTTCCGCCCCCTTCCTGGCGCAGGCCAGGCTGGGGTCCGGCTCCACATCAAAGAAGGTCTCATGGGCAATCCCCAGTTGATCCAGTTTTTCGCCGGTGCTTTTCGTGTAACCGTTTTTGTAGAGGAAGCTGTCGGTAACAATAAAGACCCGCTTCTTGTCCATCACGGTTTTCAGCTCCTCCAGAGCCAGGGGGAGACATCCCCGTTTGATATATATTTTTTCCGGCGCCCGGAACCAGAGCATGTTTTCCCTCCTCTCCGCCACGGTCTTAATGTTCAACAGATGTTTTACCCCCACATTTTCCGCCACCGAATTCCCCCCCCAGGAACCGCAGCCCAGGGTAAGGGAGGGGAGGAGCTTGAAGTTGTACAGATCCCCAATACCCCCGTGGGCGGAGGGGGTATTCAACACGATACGGCAGGTCTTCATCCGCAGGCTGAATTCCTCAAGCTTGGTTTTTTTTACCGGGTCCAGGTAGAGACTAGCGGTGTGGCCGTAACCCCCGTCCCGGATTAGGGGTTCCGCTTTATTCAGGGCGTCCTCCCAATCATCTGCCCGATACATAGCCAGAACCGGGGAAAGTTTTTCATGGGCAAATTCTTCACTTGGTTCAGTATTGTTCACTTCCCCTATCAGAATTTTGATGCCAGGGGGAAGTCGGACCCCCGCAAGTTCCGCAATCCTGACGGCGCTTTGGCCGACAATTTTCGCATTCAACGCGCCGTTCACCAGGATAGTCTTCCGAACCTTGTCAAGTTCAGCGGGCTTCAGGAAGTAGCAGCCCCGGTAGGCAAATTCCAGCTTCACCCTGTCATAAATATCATCCAGGGCAATAACCGACTGTTCACTGGCGCAGATCATCCCGTTATCAAAAGTCTTGGAAAGAATTATAGAATTTACCGCCAGTTTAATGTCCGCGCTGGAATCAATAAGCGCCGGCACATTCCCGGAACCCACCCCAATAGCGGGTTTGCCGGAGGAATAGGCCGCCTTTACCATGCCCGGCCCTCCGGTAGCCAGAATTATGTCCGCCTCCCTCATTACCAGGTTAGTCAATTCCAGGCCGGGCTCGTCTATCCAGCCAATGATCCCCGCGGGGGCCCCGGCTTTTACCGCCGCCTCCAGAACAATCCGGGCCGCCTCGTTGCTGCAGTTCTTCGCCCGGGGGTGGGGGGAAATGATGATCCCGTTCCGGGTTTTCAGGCAGATCAAGGATTTAAAGATCACCGTGGATGTGGGGTTGGTAGTAGGAATAACCGCCGCCACCACCCCAACAGGTTCCGCCACCTTTTTGATCCCAAAAACCGGATCTTCCCCGATAATCCCGCAGGTCTTAGTATCCCTGTAGGCGTTGTAGATATACTCCGCCGCGTAGTGGTTTTTGATAACCTTATCTTCCACCACCCCCATACCGGTTTCTTCCACCGCCATCTTCGCCAGGGGAATCCGCGCCCGGTTCGCCGCCTCCGCCGCGGCAAAGAAGATCCTGTCCACCTCCTCCTGGGAGAACCGGGCAAAATCCGCCTGCGCCTTCCGGATTTCCCCAAGGACTTCCTCAAGACTGTCAATGTCCTTTACCGGCCCGCGGGTCTTTTTTTGTGCCATAAACATCCTCATCTCCGGAACTTCCCCAAAGTCGCGATTTTAGGAAAGCAGCCGTAATTTAGAAAGAAAAAGCGGACCCTTTGCCGCTTTTTTCATAACCAGCCCATCCGGGCCGGGGGATTACCTCTCCACCAGTATGGGGCAGCCGTCAAACAGCCGTATAAGAAACCCCTAACATAGCCTATTCCGCCGCCGGGGAAATATCAATATAGCGGACGCCGGAAATACGCCTTTCCGGATAATGCCATTACCGGGTGATCTTAGCTATCAGGGCGCATCCCCGTCCCCGCAGGGGACGGGGACCGGGCTTTCCGGGGCTCCGCGGGTCCCTTACCCGCTCCGGCCTCCTCGTCCCGCCTCCGGCGGGACTGCGGTGGCGCGCTTCGCGCCCCCTACAATCCCTTGCGCGATTAAAGCAAGCGTAGCTTGCTAATTAAACCAATGTGG
>JAIRNB010000232.1 GCA_031258265.1 Treponema sp.
GCCCCGGTTTTAGCTGAGCCCACGGTAGGCAAGCGCAGCTTGTTTATTTGACAATGCGGGATGGCTTAGCGCCAGAAAATACCCCAAAATTTACCAATGCGCCCCAGCTTTAGCTGGGGTAGTGCGCGTAGTGCGCGCAGTGCGCGCGCGGCCCAAACCGCAGGTTTGGGCTGGAACAAAAGCCACAAAAACGTATACCCCCATCACAGCCGGGCCAGCGGGGCCTGCCTCCCAAAAACTGAAGTTTTAAGAGCTTCTTATGTTTATTCTACCGCTCAAAATCTTCACATTGAATTGAGACCGGGAAAAAAGCTAAACTATACCGGTGAAAAAATCTGTTTTCATCCGGTTTTTCGGTTTTCTGGGGCTCTACTTTCTGGTTTTTGTGGTAATTGCGAGCATCCAGTTTACAAAAAAGGGAAATTTTTCCCTTAGAATCTTCAATTTGGCTGTGGAAGGCCGTTACCGGATCCCGGAGGAAGGGGAATCGCCGCCCATTGACGGTTCCTCCCCCATTGACGGGGAAGTCCGGGTACTCTATGGAGGTCTTGAGTTTATCCTGTCCGGGGATTCCTCCGGCGGTGAAGGGGTTCTGTGTCTGGTGGATACTTCCGGCGGCCGCCAGGTCCTTTCCACTGAATATATGGCTGTGGAAGAGGAGGGTCTCCGTTTTTACCTGAGCGGCGGGGCCCGGATTTTTTTCGGTACTTTGGAAGACGGGAGGGAACTGCGGATTGCTGGGGAATTTAACGGGGAAGAGTTTGCCGGTTTGGAACTTCCTTACCGGCCCCTTAAAAATTCCCGGGTCCGGGATGAGGGTAACGGACAGTTTATAATTAACGCCGACGGCCGGAATTACCGTTTCCGGCCCTCCACCGCGGAAGGCCGGTTTGTGACTCTGAGGGAGAAGGCCGCGCCGGTCTTATACGGAAGCGTGGACGAGGACCAGGAATGGCGGGCCGAAGATTATGTCCTGGCGGAAGGGGCGGAGGCCGGATCCTATGAGGGGGCCCTGCTCCAATGGGCCGATAAAAATTACCCCCTTTGGGGGCGGCTTATCCTTTCCCGTAATGATGAAGACCTGGTGATTGCCTATGGGGGGGAGGCTTTGCGGCGGGGTTCCTACCGGGCCGCCCTTAACGCCGTGCCCCGGCTTTTTCTTTCGGCCCCCGGGCGAAGTTACGAATCTTCCGTGTATCTGGGGGGTATGGCCGAGGCCCATCGCGGGCTGCAAACGGCGGACGTGGAAACCCTGGCCCGCATTACGGCGCTTATAAACGGGGGATCCCCGGCGTTTTTTTTGGAAAGCCACCTGATTGAATTTTTGGCGGTCCGGGGCCGGGGGGATCTTATTGACCAGGGAATGGCCCTGATTCGGAATTTCGATCCCTTCTCCCTGACCCTGGAACAGATCCCCGGTCTCTTTGAGGTTCAAGTGGAACTGGCGTCCCTCTGGCCCCAGGTTTTCGGCGAAACAAATGCCGATTCCCGGCTTTTTGAGGGACTGACGGCCCAGGCGGAATTTATCCTTTCCCAAAGCCTCAGACGGCTCCCCCCCATGGACCATTACCCCATCGGCCTGGTTCTGGCGCTCCGGGACGGCCGGGCGGATATAGAATGGAACCTTCGGCTGGGGAAGGCCCTGGCAGACTGGGGGGAATTTACCGGCCGGGAAACCTGGGCCGCTATAGGCCGGTCCATTGTTCTTTCGGTGTTGTCCCTGGAGGACCGGGAGGGACAGATTGTTTCCGTTCTCCACCTGGAAGGGGAAATCCCCGGGGGGGAATCCCCCGCTTATACCGGCGCGGCCCGGCTTTACCGCCTGTTGAGGCTGGGAGATTACCGTCCCCGGGCCCGCTCCCTAAATTCCGCTTTCCCCGGCCTGTGGGCCTGGACCGCTTCCCCGGAGATCCGGGTAATCCGGGAGGGGCAGGTCCTGGATATTACCGTGAGCTTTCCCGCTGGGGAAAGCCATTATTTGCTTATCCAGGGACTTGAACCCTTCTACCGGCTCCAGTTTTACGGTATGGACTGGAGGACGGACCCCAATTTTGAACGCTACGATTCTTCCGGCTGGGTTTACTATGCCAGGGACCGGACCCTGGTCCTCAAGGTAAAGCACCGGACGGAGGTGGAACATATCAGGCTGTTCACCGGTTCGCCTCCCCCGCCTGCTCCCGTCCAGTCGGAAGCTGAATCCGAAGCTGCGGCCGGTTGATACACGGCCTGCGGCTTTATGCCTAATTTTAGAGCATACGGTGGCGCTATACACCAGCCGCGGGGCGGCGTCGTGCAATAAATTTCCTTACTGCACAGCCCCGAAGGGGCTGATACGAAGCCGCATTGGTTTAATTTACAGCCTGCCGGCAGGAGGCCGGCTGTGATAAACGCATACGTTTTTGCAAAGCAAAAACGTAAAGCTAAAAAATGGCATGGATGCCAGCTTTAGTTCCAGCACAACGCGCTCCGCACGTTGTGCCGCGCGCGCACTGTGCGCACTGCCCCAGCTGAAGCTGGGGCGCATTTTTCAATTTGGGGGCATTTTCTGGCGCTAAGCCATTCCGCATTAGTTCAATGTACAAGCCGTGCTTGCATGTTGCGGGCTTAGCTAAAGCTAAGCCGCATTTGATCAATATCTGGGGAATTTACCGGCGCTATGCGGTTCCACAGGGGCTTAATTAACAACCTTTGGTTGCTTTCACTGCGCAAGGGATTGTAGGGGGCGCGAAGGACCGCAGCCCCGGAGGGGCGAGGAGGCCGGAGTGGGGCAACGGTAGTTGCCTCCACGGAGCCCCGCAAAGCCCGGTCCCCGCCCCGTGGGGGGCGGGGATGCGCCCGGATTCTTATTACCCCCCGGTTTTTTTGTGATACGAAAGTTCAAAGCTCACAGGAGAATCCCCGTATAGCTCGAAGGGTCCCGCCACCGGCGTTTTGGAACGGCTATGGCCCAGGAAATCCCTGTCCAGCACGTATGGTCTGCCGTCCGCCTCCTCATACTTCATCTCCGCGTGGAAGTTAGTGCCTAAAACAGCAGTGTTGATGATTTCTGTCGAACTTGAGGCAAACAGGGCGGGGTCTTCAATCGTTACTTTTACGGTAAAGTTTTTTTCGTCAATGCTGATCTCCAGCCCCGGTTCTTTACTTACCAGGGGGTCCGGTTCTTTTACGCAGGGCTTTGCCCCCTTGAAGTAGGCATTGTGTTTGATGAACACCGGCAGTTTAAGCTCGTCGGTTTTTCCCGGACCGGGGCCGGCGGGGGGAAGTTCCCAGGGCTTGGGGTCCTTTTCCGAGGGAAAATCGTCGTAGCCGCCGGTCCCCACCGCTTTTTGCAGGTAGGTAAACATTGCGGGAACTCCGTCCATCACCGGACCGCCGTTCCAAAAGTTCCGCTGCTCCGGCGGCTTGTCCGCATCCTTGTCGCCGATGAACAGGTTGTTGTAAAAACGAACGTCCCCGCCGCTGATGGTCATAACCCCGGCTATCTCCGTCTCGTGGGGGAAATGGTAAGGGGTAAAGCGGCCCATTTCACTGCGGGTTGCCAGTTTGCCGGTGAACAGGTTGTGTACCAGGGCGCCTCCCTGGGACAGTTCCTTATAGTTGAACTCGGAAAGGAACAGGTTGTGATCCGCCAGATAGGGGCCGTGGCTTACCTCCACAAAGAAGTCCTCGCTGGTGTTGCCCCAGAACACATTACCCGTCACATGGGTCCCCTGGGCCTGCCAGTCAAGCCAGATGCCCCGGAACGTGTCATGGATAAAATTATTCCGAATCGTGGTGTCAATGGCGGCGTGGAGCTTAATCCCCGCTATTTCGGCGCCGGCCCACTGGCGTTTTTCGTGAATCCGGTAGATGTGGTTATTCTCGATACAGCAGAAAGCGCCGCCCAGGTGTCCTACGATGCCGGTCTGCTCGCAGTCGAAAATAATATTGTTCCGCACGATGTGGCCGCCGATGGTTTCCTTGTTCCAGTTTCCCCGGGCGGCCCGGAAAATTACCTCCCGCTCCCGCTGGGTCCCCTGTTTAAATTTGAGTAGGCTCCATTCGTTTTCGCCGGTGCTTATTTCTTTCCCCAGGCTGATGCCGCTGCACTTGGAGTCGCTGATGATATTATCCTCGATGATCCAGCCTTTGGCCCAATGGGGCCCGATAAGCCCGGTTTGCAGCGCCGTGGGCGGGGCCCACTGGGTGGCCGCCTGTTTCAGCGTAAAGCCGCGGACGGTAATATAGTTACGAAGGTTCTTCGAAGGCCAAAACACAAAGGGCCGCACGTTTATTTCCACGTTATTTTTCCGGGGATCGGCCCCTTGAAAATTCGCCCAGATGACCGTTTCGTTCTCCCCCGCCTCGCAGTACCACTGGTATACCGAAAATTCCTTGTCCCGGGATTCCTCCACCGGCGCGGGATTTTTAGCTTCCTCAAGACTCTGCGCTTCGTACATGGATTTACCGTTGAAATACACTTCGCCGGTATGAAAAGTTTTTTCCGGCCGTACAAAAAGCCAGTCCCCGAAGATCTTCTCCCGGTAGGGATTGTAATAAGGGTTATACGCAGCAAAGATCACGTTGTTTATTACGGTCTTCCACAGGTTTCCTCCGGCCTGTTCCCATCCGGTAACCGGCTCAGCGCCGCTGATAATGACCCTTTCCCCCGGCGCCGCCTGGTACGTTATCCGCTCGGATTCCGTCCCTCCGTTAGCCGGGTCTACCCATTCACGGTACAGCCCTTCATGGACTGTGATCGTATCCCCAGGCAGGGCTATGGCCGCGGCCCGGGAAATAGTCTTAAAGGGGGTGATCTGCGTACCGGGATTTTGATCGCAGCCTGCGGGACTAACATGGTATTCCATATAAAGAACCTCCAATGAAGAACTCCACCGCAGAACGGCGGAGTATCTTCGGTCGAAAAGATAAGACGGGCCGCCATGATCCGGCCCGTCAGGCGGGAAGGATTATTGCTGGCTCAGGTACTTATTATATATGGCAACCAAATCTTTGGAACCCTGCCTCTCCAATTCCGAGAGATAGGTGTTCCAGTCGGCGTCGCTGTTAATATTGCGCTGTCCGACGACAAACTCCGACCAGGCCTTCTCCTTGTAGGGGTGAATCAAAGCCATGATGTCCGAAATACGGTTCCCGTCATCCTCGCTCATGGCCATGGGAGGAATGAACATCTCATTCGGGAT
>JAIRNB010000299.1 GCA_031258265.1 Treponema sp.
TATACCTCAAAATCCCCGGTCTTCCAGGAAAAGATTCCCGGTTCCCCGGAAAAACCGTTCACCGCCATGGCCCCCCAAAGGACGCCGTACAAATACAAAATAGATGATTTCATTGTACCGGATTGTACACCGGATACCTAAATTTGCCAAGCGCCCTTTTATAATATTCAGAACCGTATTCTATCTATTAGAAATTAATGAACCGCCCTTTCCGTTCATTCCCTATGCCCTTTGCCTCCCTTTCTTTTGTTCTTACCCTTAATTCCATGACATTTGTCATAAGTAGCCTTCCACGGCCTACAAAAAAGCCGAAAATACAGTATATTTGCCACAGGAGGCAGACAATGGAAACAACTCAGGGATTCGCCATAGACCCCGATGATCCCCCTACCTTTGAGAAAGTCTGGAAAATGTTCCGGGAAACCAGGGAGCAGATAGCGGCAACCGACAGGCAGATGAAAGAAACCGACAGAAGAGTCGGAGAATTGACTAACCGCTTTGGGGACATGGTGGAACACATGGTTGTTCCCAACCTTTTGGAAAAATTCAAAACCCTGGGCTTCGTCTTCGAAATGGCCAGCCGCGACCTTAAAATCACCGACCAAAAAAACAATATCTTTGTGGAAGTCGATGTGTTCCTCCAAAACGGCGACAAAGTTATGATCGTTGAAATTAAAGCCACTCCCTCCGTGAAAGACATAACGAACCATGTAAAACGCATGGAAAAGATGCGCCGCTACGCCGACCTCACGGGGACGCCTGGAAATACCTGGGGGCTGTTGCCGGAGTTGTCGTAGGCGATTCGGTAAAACACAGCGCTTTAGAAAATGGTTTTTTCGTAGTCGTCCCCTCGGGTGATACCTTTAACATCATCAAGCCCGAAGGCAAATACCGCGTAAAAGAATGGTAACGTCCCGCCCTTCGTTTCATTCCCAGCCGTCCGCCGGTATCTGCGTTTCCTCCAGGGGGCGGATAAGGCGCGTTCAATTATGATAAATCCGCTTCCACCCTATTTCCCTTATATCTGATAACTGCTATACTCCCCCAAATCATGGGCAGCCTCCGTATTTCACTTCTTAAAGATATTTTCCGGGAAGGGGTCAAACCGGCCCGTTTTCTAAGCGTCCTTACCCTCTTCGGTATCAGCTACGGTTTTTACCGGGGCATCCAGGACAACTACCTGGCGGATGTCCTCAAGATCAGCGCCTCCCAGCGCGGTATTGTTGAAGCTCTCCGGGAGACCCCGGGACTCCTGGTGGTGCTGATCCTCGCCTGGATGTACCGTTTTACCGAGACCAGGGTCTTCAAGATCGGCATAGGTTTCATGGTGGCCGGACTCGCCGGGCTCTTGGCCTGCGCCATGCCCGAATGGGATCCCCCGGGACGGGCCCTGTTCCTGGTGGTTATTTTTATGGTGGTCTTTAGCACCGGGGAGCATGTGATCATGCCCGTGCGGACCACCATCTCCCTGAATTTAGCGGCGGAAGGGAAGGGGGGAGCGGTTCTGGGAATCACCGGGGCCCTGGGGCATATCGGGAACATCGCCGGTTTTGTGGTGGTTACCGGGTTTTTCGCCATCGTTACCCGCATGGGTTTTTCCCGTTTTGATATTCTCCCTTTTAGAATCGTCTTCGCGGTTTCACTGGTCCTTATGCTGGCGGCCCTTTTTACCGTCCTCGCCCTTCAGGAAACGGAGGCCAAGGTAAAACGGCGGCGCTTTTACTTCGCCCGGAAATTTACCAAGTATTACATGCTGGAGGTCTTCTACGGCGCCCGCAAGCAGATCTTCATTACCTTTGCCCCCTTTGTGCTGATCCGTTACTATGGAGCCCCCACATCCATCATTTCCCTGCTCCTGGGGATCTGCGCTGTCTTTGGCACCATCTTTAGCCCTTTTGTAGGGCGGCTCATCGACAGGCTGGGTTACAAATTCGTCATGGTCACCGATACCCTGCTCCTGGTGGTAGTCTGTATTCTCTACGGCTTTGCCCACCGGTTCTTTCCCCGGAACATCGCCTTTTGGGTGGTTTGCGTCAACTATATACTGGATTCGATCATTTCCATGGCCAGCATGGCAAGCAATGTCTATGTCCAGTCCATCGCCTCCAGCCAGGAGGAAGTCACCGCCACCTTAAGTACCGGGGTTTCGGTAAACCATATTATTTCAATTTTAATTGCCCTGTTGGGGGGATACATTTGGGACATCGTGGGTATCGAGGCCCTCTTTACCCTTTCCGCAGTCCTGGGGATCATCAATAGTATCTATGCGGCCACCATCAAAAGAAACGAGGGGTACCACCCGGCGCGGGCTTAGGAAATTGCCGTAAAAATCCCCAAAGGTTCCAATGAGCCGGTTTGTAATACGCTGTCTTCAAGTTAAGGGGGGGCACATAGGCTCCAAAAGCCGGGGGCATAGCGCTCCGGGTACGGCTTTTTTTGACGCTGCCCCGCCCTCGCTCCAGCCTCCTCGGGCTTCGCCCTGCGGTGGCTTCCGCTACCCCCCCTTAGGAGAACGCGGGCGCCGGTCCCCTGTATGCCGTCCGTGCGCATAACCGGCCCTGGTTAAAGCTTCGCCGCCTTACAAAGACTTGTTGTGCCAGTGGATACCTCCGGTTTCTGAAATTCCTGTGCCCCCCTTTAATTAATGGCTCCCTTGACCCTGCCTTATTGTTACCTTATACTAACTCTATAGTTAGTTATATCTAACTTAATGACGGCGGGAATTTCTTGAGCCCCAAGTTTTGGGGCTGTCCAAATAATTATTACCCGGAGGATTGTTACCATGTCTTTAATTCAGAAGGAAGTCGCCGATTTTTCTGTCCAGGCTTTCCAGGACAAGGCCTTCAAAACCGTAACCAGGGCCGATATTCTTGGCAAATGGAGCGTCTTTTTCTTTTATCCGGCGGATTTTACCTTTGTTTGCCCCACCGAGCTGGAGGACCTGGCAAGCAGGTACGACTATTTTAAGGCCGCCGGCTGCGAGATCTATTCGGTTTCCTGCGACACCCACTTTGTCCATAAAGCCTGGCATGATGCTTCCAAGACCATCCGGAAGATCCGTTATCCCATGCTGGCGGACCCCACCGGCGCCCTGGCCCGGGACTTCGGGGTGATGATCGAGGCCAGCGGTCTGGCGGAGCGGGGGGACTTTATCGTGAACCCGGA
>JAIRNB010000360.1 GCA_031258265.1 Treponema sp.
GTTTGACGTTCCCGGAGGGATTTGCGGGGGCGCCGCGGGGGCGGAACCCCCGCGGAGGGGGGTAGCGGAGTAGACCGGAGCCCCCGGCAGGGGGGGAGGACTACGGAGTGAGGGGGGAGACTTCCCCCCTATTCCGCTGTAAAATAATAGTGATGGATCTTGGACATTTTACAGTGGATACCGGAAACGCCCTTCCCCTGGGGGCGGTTCAGACGGAAACAGGGGTGAATTTCGCTGTTTTTTCCCGCCATGCCACCGCTGTCGCCCTTATCATCTTTGAGACTTCCAGGCCCGATAGCCCATACCGCGAACTTCGCCTTGACCCTATACGGAACAAGACGGGGGATATTTGGCATTGCCATGTCCGGGGTCTCCGGCAGGGGGCTTTTTACCTGTACCGCGCGGAGGGGCCTTATATGCCGGAGCGGGGGGACCGTTTCAATGTCCACAAGGCTCTGCTGGACCCCTATGCCAAGGCCCTGACGAATTTGGAAGGCTGGAACCTTGGGGCCTGTCTGGGTTATGACCCGGACGATGAGCAGCGGGACCTTTCTTTTTCCCGGCTTGACAATTTTAGTTCCCAGCCCCGCTGTGTTGTGATAGATGACGCCTTTGACTGGCAAGGGGACATTCCCCTGAACTATCCCCTCCGGTTCAGCGTACTCTACGAGACTCATGTCCGGGGTCTTACCCGGCATCCTTCCAGCGCCGTGGAACATCCGGGGACTTACCGGGGGGTTATCGAAAAGATACCGTACTTTAAGGATTTGGGGGTGACAAGCCTGGAATTTCTGCCTATCCAGGAATTTAACGAACGGGAAATTTTTGCGGAGAATCCCCGCAGCGGGGAATCCCTGGTAAATTACTGGGGTTATTCCACGGTGGCCTTTTTTGCTCCCAAGGCGTCCTACGCGGCAAGTAAGGTTCCCGGCGGCCAGGTGACGGAATTCAAAGAGATGGTCCGGGAGCTTCACCGTGCGGGGATTGAGGTGATTCTGGATATTGTTTTTAACCATACCGCGGAGGGCAATGAGCGGGGGCCTACTTTTTCCCTGCGGGGGCTGGACAACAGGATTTACTATATCCTTGAGGAGAACCGGCGGTACTACAAAAACTACTCCGGCTGCGGCAATACCCTTAACTGTAATCATCCGGTGGTTAGAAGTTTTATCATGGACTGTCTGCGTTACTGGGTGACGGAGATGCACGTTGACGGGTTCCGCTTTGATCTGGGTTCGATCCTGGGGCGGGATCAGCAGGGGAATCTGATGGAGAATCCCCCGATGCTGGAGTGGATCGCCGAGGACCCGGTATTGAGCAGCACTAAAATTATCGCCGAAGCCTGGGACGCGGGGGGGGCCTACCAGGTGGGCTGGTTCCCCGGCGGCCGCTGGGCGGAGTGGAATGACCGTTTCCGGGACGACATGCGCCGTTACTGGCGGGGGGACCCTAAAACCACCCGGCATGTCGCCACCCGGCTTTCCGGTTCCAGCGATCTGTACCTGAGGGACGGCAGGAAGCCTTTCCACTCGATTAACTTTATCACAAGCCACGATGGTTTTACCCTGAACGATTTGGTTTCCTATGACGATAAACACAACGATGAGAACGGCGAAAACAACAGGGACGGGAGCGATAACAACAACAGCGCCAATTACGGGATCGAGGGGCCCGCCACCAACCCGGCGATAGTAAATTTGCGGATTAGGCAGATGAAGAATTTTATCGCCTCCATGATGGTATCCCTGGGTACTCCGATGATTCTGGGAGGGGATGAGATTGGCCGGACTCAGCGGGGAAATAACAACGCCTACTGCCAGGACAATGATATTTCCTGGTACAACTGGTCGTTCCGGGAGAAAAACGCCTCCCTGTACCGTTTTGTAAAACTGATGATCGCCTTTCGGCTGAGGCATCCCTGCTTTATGCGGCCTGAGTTTTATACCGGCCGGGACGGGAACTACAACGCGATTCCCGATATTAGCTGGTTTAACGAATCCGGGGAGACCCCGGACTGGGAAACCATTGGGCCCTGTATCGCCTTTAGGATGGACGGCAGCAAGGCGGAGGTCCTGGCCGATCAGGATGACAACGATTTTTTCATCATGTTCAACGGCGGCGAAGGGAACCAGCTTTTTGCCGTGGCCCCTCCCCCGCCGGGGAAACGCTGGATGCGGATGGCCGATACATCGATGCCTTCCCCCCGGGATATTGCGGAACCGGGGAGCGAAGCGCCCCTGGAGGACTCAAAGAGCTATATGGTGAAGAACCGCAGTATCGTTATTTTTATTTCCAAGGACGCCTGATCCGGGGTCCTCATTCCTTTTGGACGGATAAACATGGATAGTTTTATTATCGGCGTGGACCTGGATGGGGTGGTGGGAGACTTCTTCGGGGCCATGAGGAAGATCGCCGCCGAATGGCTGGGCAGGCCGCTGGAATCCCTAACCACCGATGTAAGTTTTGGCCTTGACGAATGGGGGATCGCCGAATACGGCGGCTATGACCGGCTTCACCGTTTCGCGGTGACTCAGCGGAATCTTTTTCTGGATATGGAACCTATCCGGGACGCCCCGGCGGTGCTGCGCAAGCTTTCCAACCGGGGCATCAGGATTCGTATTATTACCCATCGGCTTTTTTTGAAGTATTCCCACCGCGCTTCCATTACCCAAACCGTGGATTGGCTGGACAAATACGACATTCCCTATTGGGACCTCTGCTTTATGAACGATAAAGACGCGGTGGGGGCCCATGTTTATATTGACGACGCCCCGTCCAACATTACCCGCCTGCGGGCCCGGGGATGCAGGACCATTGTTTTTACCAACTCCACCAACCTGGCGCTTCCCGGCCCCCGG
>JAIRNB010000361.1 GCA_031258265.1 Treponema sp.
GGGCCAGGAAGAATATCCCCAGCCCCAGAACGGTTAGAACAAGGAATCCCAAAATCCCCTGTTTATAATTGTTGAGCAGGCTGATCAAAGCCGCCGCCAGACCGGGGCCTTTCGGCTGCTGATTCTTCTCCGCCTGGCCGGGCGTTGCCGGTGTCGCGGGGCGCTGCGTTTCCCGGTTAGGCGCTGCGGGTGCCGCTGGGCGCTGCGTTTCCTGGCCGGGCGCTGCCGGCGCCGCTGGGCGCTGCGTTTCCCCGCCGGGCGCTGCCGGCGCTGCGGGGCGCTGCGTTTCCCGGCCGGGCGCTGCCGGAGTTGCGGGGCGCTGCGTTTCCCGGCTAGGCGCTGCCGGCGCTGCGGGGCGCTGCGTGTCCCCGCCGGGCGTTGCCGGCGCTGCGGGGCGCTGCGTTTCCCGGCTGGGCGCTGCCGGAGTCGCGGGGCGCTGCGTTGCCTGGCCGGGCGCTGCCGGAGTCGCGGGACTTTGCGTTTCCCGGCTGGGCGCTGCCGGCGTTGCGGGGCGCTGCGTTGCCTGGTTAGGCGTTTCTTCGGCCCGGGGCAGGGTTTCGGCCTTGATATATTCAAAGCCGATATTCCGCCGGGCCAGCCGGGCGCGGGTTTCCCCGGCAAGGAGTTCCAGGGACGCGCCCTCCGGTCCGTTTCCCCGGCCCAGGAGGACTATCTTTTTTTGCCGGGGAGAGTCCAGGTCCAGGACGTAGCTTTCAACAAACGAAAGGGCGGCGGGAAGATCCGGGGGAGGCTCCAGGGGATACATCAGCAGCATACGGCCGATAATGGTTTCCAAATCCCCCCGGCCTTCGACCCTGCGGGCAATTTCCATCCGGGGTTTATCGGAAAAGGCAATAAGGTGAAAGGTGTCTCCCAGGCGCAGATTGTCATGGAGGAAGGACCCGCTAAGGTATTGGTTGAGTTCCCGGTAGTAGCCGCTCATGGGGGCGGAAGTATCCAAAAGTAAAATCAGGTCCCTGGGGTCCCGCTGCTGCCCGAAAATCGCGGAAGCCGGTTTTCCGAAGAAGACGATCCCCAGTAAAACCGCGGCCAGACCCTGCTTAACCCGCATACAAAAACACACCCTCCCCCGTATTTATTTTAGATCGCCGCGCTTATGTTCTCTACCACATAGGAAACTTTTTCGTTGTTTATCGAAAAATCAAACTGTTCTCCCACCCCCTTGTTCAGGAGGGTTCCGCCAAAGGGGGATAGATATGAAATAACATTACGGTCCGGATCGGATTCCCAGGGACCCAGCAGGGTATACTCTTCCTGTTTTCCGTTGGAATTGTTTTTAAGGGTGATTCTGGTGCCAAAGCCCGCCCGGGAGGTGCTGACCGTGGCCGGGTCAAAAAGCTGCGCCCGTTCGATCTCATCGCTCAGTTTTGCCAGGGTGGAATTCAGTATGGCCTGTTTTTCCAGCGCCGCCTTGTATTCCGCGTTCTCCCGCAGGTCCCCCAGGGACTTGGCAAATTCAATTTCCTTGGAATTGGCGGGAACGTCTTCTTCGATAAGTTTCGCAAGCTGTTTTTGCTTTTCCTGGTATTTTGCCATGGTGACAATAAGGCCAAGAACCGCGGAACGCCTCTCTTCTTCCCCAAGAAATTTGAAATCGGGAAACCTGTCCAGGATTTTGTTCCGCAGTTTGATTTTATCCGCGGGGTCCAAATCCTTTACATCGTTAATAAAGGTGTAAATTCGCAGAATCGTATAGCTGTCCTCTTCGGCAATAAACCGGTCCAGGGCGCCGTCAATAAAAAGAATAGTGTAGATCTGTTTGTTTATCTTGCGGTTATCCGTGGTGTCCCGGTGGTTTTCGATCTCCCGGTAACTCTTGTCCAGGATATGGATAAGGGTAATGAGCTGTTTTTCGTAGGGGACCCCCGCGTTCAGATACCATTCCTTACCACGGCAGTTCTTAAAAAGCCAAACCACCGCCTCCCGGTAGTCCCGGAAATTCTCAAAGTTGTTGGCCGTCATGGCGGCGAGTTTATCGCCAAACCCGGCTTCTTCAAGGTGCTGAATGATACTGTTTGAAAGGGCATAGGGGAAAAGATTTATATAAATATCCGCCCAGCTGGGGATAAAGAGTTTTATCTGGCGGAGGAATTCTTCCTTCAATTTCGCGTCCCGGAGGTTGAGGAAAAGGGCCGGTACATCCTCGATAGATTCAAAGAGCGGGGTAAAATCCAGGGAAAGTCCGGCGCCCAGATGGGGGTACTTGACCGTCATATCTTTTACCAGAAGGTAAGAAGCCGCAACCTGTTCGGTTACCTGGTTGTACGATTTAAGATACGCCGTGAAGTAGGAAAACATTTCGGTAAAATATTCCGAATCGAGTTCGACATCTTTGTGGGACACGAATTCCCGAATCGTAACGGTACGCTCAAAGAAACTCTTTTCCGCCTTGAATTCGTTGTAGAGTTTTTCTTCCAGGCTGATAGGCCGGTCGCGGACGGTAAAAATATCTATATCATCGGGGCTTACCCCGAAATTCGGATCGGATTTGAGGATTTCCCGGGCCTTGGAACTCCAGCCTGTCCATTCACCGGGACTCAAGACCTGGGGCACCAGTTCCGCTTTGATCCGTTTGATGTCACAGGAATTATCAAAACTGCGGATCACGGTCTTTAAGGCCCATATATGATCGCTTTTTACATTTTCGTGGAGTTTGTCTTTTTTCCACACGGCTTTAAGGACCCAGATATGGTTTTTGGACAGGGTTTGAAGGGCGTTTACCGCCATCTTGAGGGACATGGAATGGTTTCGTTTTTTCGCAAAATCAATGATGATGTCGTCCCCCTGTACGCTGGCGATCCGGCCGACTCCCCAGGTCCGGTGGTACACAAAATTGCCTTTGTCAAAGGCGATATGCTTTTCAAAATCAATGATCGCCTCCCGTACATTACGGGGCCCCTGGGCCAGGCTGGAAATACGGATATAATCTTCCAGTTGGCTGTGGCCGGCATAATTTTTACGGTAACACTCGGTGATCTCTTTGCGGGCCTGATTATCCCGGTCGTCGTATTCCAGAACTATCTTTAGAATTACTATGGAAGTGGCGATGTCTCCTTTTTTCTTGCAGATCTCATATACTTCCTTGAGCAGGGCGGCGGCCTTGTCCTTGTCGATGCTTTTGGCGATTCTCTTGTGCATATTGAGGAAGAAGTCCGTATCATCGCCGATATAATCCAGGAGTTTCCCCCAAATATCCTTGACCTCTTTATAAACCGCCTTGGTGATGTACCGGTGCAGGGCCTTCTTGTAATAATCGATGGCGGCGTCAATATCCCCAAGTTTTTCGTAATGCTCCGCCAGGGCCTTGGCAAGTTCCGCTTCCTCAATATCAACCTTAACCAGCCGTTCCCAGACGCCGTAGATTCCCTCTTCGTTGTTTTCGTTCCGGTAACACTCCGCAAGGGTACGAAGGGCGAATTTGGATTCCCCGTATTCCAGGATGCCTTCACAAAGGTACTTAACAATAACCCACTTGTGGTTATCAACAAAAATGTTTACCAGATTGACAATGGCGGAGTCGTCAATAACCTGCCGCGAAAGGGCAATCATCCCGGAGATATACAACGCAATGATGCTATTCTTGGTATGGACCAGGTGTTCATCGCACAGGGATTTAAGGCCCTCGTAGAGATGGGCTTCCTGACATTCCTTGAGGACCACATCAAATTCTTTGAACTGGGCGGCGGAATAGTTGCCTAAAGTCGCCCTGGTCCATTTTTCCTCGTTCAGCATTTCCTGTACGTTCTTCAGCAGGCCCGGCAATTCCATCACAGCAACATCGGCATCGGACATTTCACAACTCCCCTTCGCCTTTACGGCTTATCTTGTGTACCATTCGTATATTGATTCATCAACGATCTTAATCTTCCTCATTGTATCTTCCACCGTTTCGGGGTCTTCCCTGGTATTCCCGTAGTGGTCTATCAGCCAAAAATAGCGGTTGATCAGCCTGGGTTTCAACAGGGGGTTCTGATCCCTGCCGGAATGGCCTATTTCATTTTCCAGCGCGAAGATTGACTGTTTGAGCCTGCTTAACTCCGACTGTTTTAGTTCCCGCTTGACAGAAAATACTCTGAAAAGGTTGCCGTAAACCGGTATCCACTCCGCCAGTTCGGGACCTTCATAGCCCATCTCCTTTACCCGGTCCCGCAGGCGGATGATCAGCTCCGATTCCATGGACCGGAGATCGATTTTCTGGGGGTCCGCAAAGAAGGCTTCCCGGAAAAGGGCCTTCGCCGCCCTGTTCTCCGCCACCAGGGCATTTACATCGGCCAGCTCCGCCAGGGTCTCCGCGTCTTCCCGCTTAAACCGGGCGGCCTGCTCCAGGTATTTTAGGGACTCCCCATAGTTTCCAATCCCCTTGAAACAGCGGCCTACCAGCAGGAGCAGGCCGGGATCATGCTCGTTTACCCCGTCCCCCAGCACATCGGAAAAATACCGCAGGGCGGCGGAAAAAACATAACGGCGGATTGCAAATTGACAGATGTCGAAATATCCGTCAAAACGATCCAGGAAACTGTAATAGGGTTTCCATTGGGAAAGTATAAAAACGCCCTTATCGTAGGGTTCCCGGAAATCTCCGGCCCGCTTAATATGCTCCAGCCACCAGTTAAGACACTTTAGACTGTATTTAACCTCCGGGTGGTCAAAATCCATTCCCAAGGCTTTCTCCAGGGCTTCTAAAGCCCCCTGCGAGTCGACGGCGTTTAGCTTGTCGTAGGCTTTCTGAATGAGCCCTCCAACGGTATCCTGCGAACTCATGGCTTGAATAACTTTTCACCTTGAGGTACAAAATGTACTTTTTGTATTATACCGCCGGATACGAATTTTGGGCAATCCCCCGGCTACCATGCCGCCACATACCCGTCGGCCCGGCCTTCCGTGGCGGCCATATAGGCGCCGTTGGGGAGTCTCATGATGATTTGTCCCCGGCCAAAACTTCCCTCGTTTAGCTCATAAGACGCATCGTGGCCGCGGCGGCCCAGGGCGGCGGCGGTGTGAAGGGGATAAGCCGGTTCCAGGAGGACCTTTTTGCCCTCCACCCACTGCCAGCGGGGGGCGTCCAGGGCCGCCTGGGGGTTAAGGCCGAAATCCACAAGGCTGCTTACGACCTGCAGATGGGCCTGGGGCTGCATAGGCCCCCCCATGATGCCGAAGGGACCCAGGGGAAGGCCGTCTTTGGTGATGAAGCCGGGAATAATGGTATGGAAGGGCCGTTTGCCGGGGAGGACGTATTTAACACTGTCCCTGTCCAGGCTAAAGCCGAAGCCCCGGTTCTGAAAGGCAATTCCCCGTTCCGGGAGGACCAGGGCGGAACCGAAACCCAGGTAGTTGCTTTGAATGTAGGAAGCCATGTTTCCCTCTCCGTCGGCGGCGCAGAGGTACACCGTACCGGCGGCCTCCGGTTTCCCGCTTACCGGTTCAAGGGCCTCCTCCCCGATGAGGGCGCTCCGTTTCCTGGCGTATTCCCCGGAAAGGAGGGCTTCAACATTTACCGGCCTTATTCTGGGGTCTTCGATATAGGCGTGGGCATCGGCAAAGGCAAGTTTAAGGGCTTCGATCTGTTTGTGGATCGTATCGGGGTGATCCTTTCCCTGGGGAAAATCGAAATTTTCCAGAATTTTCAGGGCTATCAGGGCGGTCATGCCCTGCCCGTTGGGGGGAATCTCCCAAATGTCGAAACCCCGGTAGCTGGCGCCAACGGGTTCCACCCATTCGGGGGAGAAGGCTTCCAGATCCTCCGCCCGCAGGAAAGCGCCGGTTTTCTTCATGTAAGCGTCAATACCGGCGGCGATCTCCCCCCGGTAGAAAGATTCCGAGCCTGTGCGGCCGATTTCCCGGATTGTTTCCGCCATGACAGGCAGGCGGACCAGATCTCCCGGCGAAGGGGCGGCGGCGAAAACCTGGAACCAGCCTTCAAAAACCTCCGGCCCCTCCATGATGCCTCCCCGGCCTCCGGCGGTTTCCCTTTCTATCCGGTAGTTTTCAAGGCTCTGTTTCCAGCCCCGGGATGTAAGGGGGGAGGCGGGGTAGCCTTCTTCCGCGAGGATCGCCGCCGCTTCCACCGTTTCCCCCAGGGGCAGACGCCCGTATTTGGCGGAAATAGCGGCCCAGGCGGCGGGGATTCCCGGTACGGTGATGGAGGCCGGGCCAATACGGGGCATACTGGTATAACCCCGGGTGCGGATATTTTCTTCGGTCATCAGGGCCGGGGCAGGACCGGAGGAATTGAGGCCCCGCAGCCGGCCTTCTTTGGCGGGCCAGAGTAAGGCGAAGGCGTCTCCCCCCAGGCCGTTGCTGCAGGGTTCCAGTACCGTCATGGCCGCCGCGCAGGCTACAATGGCGTCAAAAGCGTTGCCCCCGGCCTTAAGGATGTCAAGGGCCGCCTGGGCCGCCAGGGGCTGGGATGTGGCGGCCAGACCCCGGCGGGCGTAGATCAACTGCCTCCTGGAAGGGTAGGGGAAGTAATGGGGATCGTTTTTCATGGGGCCTCTCTCCGGGGAAAATAGACTTGTTCAAGAACCCGGTTGGTTCTTTGCCAGGTTTCGCATGGCTGCCAAGCGAAGCTTAGCTTACAAGCGGGGTGCCTCCGATGGCCGGCAGGCAAACAGCCGCCCTTTTGGTCTATTGTCCCTGAAAGGGCTCCCTTGGGCAACCGTCAAATTTTGCGAAAAATGGCGGCTGGTAACCGGCGCTGAAAAGGGGGGGTAGTGGAGTAGACCGGACCCGGCGGCAGCCGGGGAGGACTACGAAACGAGGGGGGGCCGCATGAAAAAAAGCCGCGCCCGAAGCGCTGCATTCCCGGCTTTTCAAACCTGTGCGCCCCCCCACCTAACTAAAGGGACAAAAAAAGTAAGCCCGGATGCCCTTTGACAGTTCCCCCGGGGAGTAGGATACTGGCGTAGGAGGATCGGCAGGTACTATGGCTTTTCCCAGAACCACGGTGGGGGGCGTTTCACTGCCCCGAATGTTAATTGGTACAAATTGGCTTTTTGGCTGGAGCCACACGGGGCATGCGGCAGACTGTTTTATTAAGGACGTTCACTCAAAGATCGATTCCTTTGTTCCCATTTTAGGGGCCTACCTGAATCACGGGGTGGACGCTGTCATGGGGCCCTTTTCCACCCACCCCGGGGCGGCGGAAAAGATACAGGCCGCCCAAGACGCCCTGGGGAAGAAAATCATTATCATTGACACCCCCGTGGTGAATGTGGACAACGATCCCGCCGCCCGTGGCGAAACCCAGGCGATCTTCCGGCGGAGCGCGGAAATCGGTTCCAGTTTCTGCCTGATCCACCATGCAAGCTGCGAACAACTGGTGAACAAGAACCGCCGGACCATGGACCGGCTTCCGGACTACCTAAAGATGATCCGGGACGCGGGGCTTATACCGGGGCTTAGCGCCCACATGCCGGAGGTTATCCAGTACTGCGATCTTAACGGCTATGATGTGGAAACCTACATACAGATCTTCAACTGTCTGGGTTTTATGATGCAGGTGGAAATTGAATCGGTGATCCGGGTGATCCACGAGGCAAAAAAACCGGTAATGACTATTAAACCCATGGCCGCGGGCCGGACTACCCCCTATGTGGGCCTTACCTTCAACTGGAATGTCCTGCGGCCCATCGACATGATCACCGTCGGGGTCTTGAGTAAGCACGAGGTGGAGGAGGATATAGAAATTTCCCTGGCCGCCCTGGAACACCGGCTTCCCGATCTGGAAGGCCGGGCCAGCCCCGCCGCCCAGAGCATTATCAAGTAAGACGCTGTTTGTT
>JAIRNB010000385.1 GCA_031258265.1 Treponema sp.
GGCCTGGGCCGCGGCGGCCACGGCGAACTGGGAGAAACGGCACATCTTGCGGGCATCCTTCCTGTCCATCCAGCGGCCGGGGTCAAAGTCCTTTACCTCCCCGGCTATCGTTACATCGAAGCCCGTGGTGTCAAAGGCGGTGATCGCGCCTATCCCGCTTTTCCCCGCCTTTAGGGCCTCCCCAAATTCCGCTACGGAATTACCCAGGGGAGAGACCAGACCCATCCCCGTAACCACAACTTTACGTTTCATCGTATACCTCTTTCTAAATGAACATACCGCCGTCCACGGTAAGAACCTGCCCGGTGATGTAGGACGATTCCCCGGAGGCAAGGAACAGGGCCGCGGCGGCCACATCCTCCGGCCTGCCCTCCCGTTTCAGCGGGATAAGCTGGAGCATCCCCTCCCTGGCCGCCTCCGGCATGGCCTTTGTCATGTCGCTCTCGATAAAACCGGGGGCAATGGCGTTGACGCGGACCCCCCGGCCCGCCACTTCCCGGGCAAGGCTCTTGGTCAGGCCGATAAGACCGGCCTTGCTGGCGGCGTAGTTCGCCTGTCCCCCGTTCCCGTGGATACCCACCACGCTGGACATGTTGATGATGGACCCCCTCCGCCGGCGGATCATGTCCCTGGCCAGGGTCCGGGCCACGAGGAAGGCGGCGCTCAAGTTCACATCGATAACCTTCTGCCAACTGTCCAGGGTCATCCTAAACGAGAGGGTATCCTGGGTAAGCCCCGCGTTGTTCACCCCGATGTCAAAGCCCCCGGACTCCTCCAGGGCCTGTTCGATGATCCCCTCCACCGTGGCAAGGCTGCCGAGATCGGCGCTTATCCAGTGAAGTTTTCCCCCGGAGGACAAGCCCGCCAGGTCTTCGGGCTCCTTCGTGCTAAGGCCCCAGACCTCCGCCCCCTCCGCCAGAAACCGTTCCGCGATGGCCCGGCCTATGCCCCGGGAAGCCCCGGTTATCAGGGCCTTTTTATCGGTCAGGCTCATACGCCCTCCTTCAATTTTTCAAGCAGATCCTCTATCTCCGCCGCCGTGCCCGCCGGAAAGCAGGGCAGGGGGCAGGGCGAGTCCTTCCAGAGCCCCTGGAGGACCCTGCCGGGCCCCGCTTCCAGGGCAATCTCCATCCCCGTCTCCCGCAGCGCCTGTTCTTCGGCGGTCCAGCGCACGGGACTGGTGATCTGTTTCAGGGCCAACCGCTTCGCCTCCGCCCCGCAGCCGATCCGTTCCCCCGTTACGTTGGAATAGACGGGGATGTCTGGATCGCCAAAGGGGATGTTCTCAAGGGCGGGACGGAATTCCTCCTCCGCCTTCGCCATCAGGGGGGAGTGGAAGGGACCGGCCACCTGGAGGGGCAGGACCCGCCGGGCTCCCGCCGCCAGAAACCGTTCCCCCGCCAGGGCCAGGGCCGCGGCGCTGCCGGAAACCACCGTCTGCCGGGGGGAGTTAAAATTGGCCGCGTAGAGTTCGGCCAGGGCCCTGTCCTCCCCGCCCTTCGCCGCCTCCGCCCTCCAGCGGGCCGTGAGTTCTTCCACCAGAGCGGGGGCCAGGCCGATCTCTGCCGCCATACCGGCGGCTTGCGCCATACTGGCGGCTTGCGCCATACCGGCGGCTTGCGCCATACCGGCGGCCAGGCCGTCCAGCGCCCTTTGCATCGCCGCCGCCCGGTGTTTGACCAGGCTCAGGCAGTCCGCCGCGGAGATAAGCCCCGCGACACAAAGGGCGGCGTACTCCCCCAGGCTGTGGCCCGCGCAGGCCAGGGGGTATATGCCCCGTTCCCCCAGCAGGGCCGCGGCGGCAAGGTTGGCCAGCGTAATCGCCGGCTGGGCCATGTGTTTCAGGCTCTCCGCGTCGCTGTCCCGCAGCAGGGCCGCCATGTCCCGGCCCATGATCTCCGAGGCCAGTTCAAAAAGTTCCCGTACCTTCACGCTCCCCGTTTCCAGCAGGTCCAGGGCCATTCCCGGATACTGGGCCCCCTGACCGGGGAACAGAAACACGATTTTTGTTGTCGTTGTCATGCGCTCGTTACCATACAATTAAATTTCCCCCAAAGGTGAGCCCGCCGCCAAAGGCCACGGTCATCACCAGGTCCCCCCGTTTCAGACGGCCCGCCCGGTTCAGCTCGTCCAGGGCGATGGGAATCGACGCCGCGGAGGTATTGGCGTATTCCCCGATGTTGAGAAAGAACTTCTCCTCCGGAATTCCCAGCCGCTTGCCGGCGGCCTGAACAATCCGGGCGTTGGCCTGATGGGGCACAATAAGGGCAATATCGTCAATACCGGACCCGTCCTCCGCCATCAAGCGCCTGCAGGTATCGGTAAACGCCTTTACCGCGAAGTTATACACCGCCTGACCGTTCATTTCGATGTGGGGGGGAAGCCCCAGCGTCTCCCCGGCCTTGAAAGGATTCCGGGTCCCCCCCCGGCGGATCATCAGATGTTCGGCCCCGGCGCCGTCCGCCCCCAGGATGGAACCCACCAGACCCCGCCGTCCGGGACCCTCCACCGGGGCGCCGGTCTTCTCCAGCACCACGGCTCCCGCCCCGTCCCCGAACAGCACACAGGTCCCCCGGTCCTCCCAGTTTGTCAGCCTGCTCAACAACTCCGAACCGATAACCAGCGCCCGCTTTCGCGTTTTTCCCGCCAGAAGAAGCCCCGCGGCCGTCTCAAGCCCGTAGACAAAACCCGTACAGCCCGCGGTAATGTCCATCGCCGCCGCCTGCCGGGCCCCCAGCCCGTCCTGAACCACACAGGCCGTTGAGGGACAGCCGCAGAAATCCGCCCCCGCGGTGGCCAGAACGATAAGGTCAAGAGTTTTCGCCGCCTCTCCCGCCGCCAGGTCCCGCCCTTCCCGGTCCCCACCCGGCCAGCCCCCCGTCATCGCCAGGGCCTCCCGCGCCGCCTCCAGGGCCAAATCGCTGCAGGCCGTACCCTCGTCGGCAAAATGCCGGGCCCCAATCCCCGTATGGGACCGTATCCACTCATCACTCGTATCTATTTTCCGGGCCAAATCGCCGTTACTTACCCGGTTGGCCGGGACCGCCTTTCCGGTCCCCCTGATCTCGATGGCCATGCCACGTCCTTTGCATGACAAAGTTCATGTGTTTTGTCATACTCGTTATTATAACAAATTCCCCGAAAGTGTCAAGGTTAATTATTAGACCCGTCCCGCCCCCCCGGGTTGCGGGTTACAGGGGTCCCCTGTACAAGGGGCCGGAATCACCGTATGGTCAAACCAGGGGGTAGTATGTCAACACAACAGATACCGGAGTGGAAAGCCGCGGCCGATGAAATTTGGGCCCTGATGAGAGAAACCGACCGGCGGATGAAAGATACCGATCGGCAGATGAAAGAGACCGACAGGCGGATGCAAGAGACCGACAGGCGGATGCAAGAGACCGACAGGTTGATACAAGAAACCGACCGGCAGATGAAAGAAACCGATAAACGGCTGGAAAAAAATGCCAGAGAGATGGAAGCCCTAAAAAAAACCGTTGAGCGGGTAACCGCCAACGTCGGCGGCCTCAACCGGTCCCTGGGCGAACTTATCGAGACACTCATCGCCGCCCGCCTGTGGGAGAAATTCCCGGACTATAATCTTAAA
>JAIRNB010000005.1 GCA_031258265.1 Treponema sp.
TATTCGGGCCAACAGATCATCCATCACAAACCGTCCTAAAAACTTGCGGAAATTATACTAAACTGGTGGAAACAGTTGCGGATTCCCCCCTGTTCGTCCCGGACCGGGCAAAACTCGCCGCCGGAATAGATGAACATATAGGCTGCTCCTTCCAGATTTTTTTGAAACAAGCTCATTTCGTCTTTCATATCCACCAGGGGCGCGCTCCGGCCAAAACAGGAAAAAATCAAATGATTTTTTTTGCCTCCCTCGTTTTTGATCGATTCGGCAAACTGCTTCGAGTTGTACAGCAATTCATCCTGCATCTGATTGACGAGCTTTAATGTGGCGCCCTGGGCAATGGCGCTGCCGCAGCGCAGGACGCCGCCGTCCTCTATACTGTGGATGGCGCAGGATTTTGGCCCCCAGCCGTCATTGTTGTCGATCAGGAGGGGAAAGCCGTAGACCGCGTTTACCTTGTTTTTGGAGATGATGCCGAGCTTTTCCATAAATTCGACGGCGGGGATATTGTTTATGCTGACAAGCCTGCCGTCCTGGACCTCGGTAACAATAGCCTGCTTACTGTAAATGTTCATTACCGGCAGGGAGGTAACCGCAAACCGGGGTTCCACGGCGCCGTACATTGCGAGGAGGGCAAGCCGGTCGGTATAGGAGTTTCCGTTATAAATAACCAGGGGCGTCCGGTTTTCAATGGTTTCGTCCAGGGCGTTGGTTCCAAACAGGGGCGTTCCGCCGGACAGACGGTCGAGAATATTCAGCACCCGGTCCCCGGAGAAGTGGCTGGGATTGGAATGGCTGACCAGTATAAGGGACGGCGCGCCCTTCGGGGGGCCGGATAATTGTTCGTACAGCTTCTTAATCCGGGTTTCTCCGTCCGCGTCAAGGGGGTCCGAGAGGCCGATCCTAAAGAAAACGTCATCGCTGGTCAGGACCGCCACCGCCAGCATATTTTCCCCCATGATTTCGGCGGTGGCAATGCCGTGGGTGGTACAGCCGATTGATTCACAGGGCAGGGCCCTGGAAACCGCCGCGGCGGCGCCGGAGGAAACAAAGCCCAGGGAACAAAAGATGAAGCCCACGGAGTTTTTAAGCAGGGCATGTTCCCTATCCAGTTGTTTCCGTATCTCCTCCGCCGCCAGCCGGGAATCATCTATTTCAAACGTAAAAGCGGTAAGCAATCGTATCATAATGATAAGCTCCCTATTCGGTAATATGCCGCATACCCTGCGGCCCTCCGGATATTTTTATTGCGTGCCGGGGGGGGGGGGGGGGGGGATAACAACCCATCACACAGGAAACGATGGCGTAATTATGGTATTGATTTACCATCCTTCCCTTTTCGTCATAAACCGGACAGATTTCCCCTCCGGAATAGCTGATCGTATACGGCGAATCCGTATCTTTTAATTTGTCCCGGATCGTTTCCATTTCGTCTTCCAGGTCGGTCAAAATTATACTGCGGCTAAAGCAGGAAAAGATCAACGCCGCATCGCCCTTGGTGTTTTTTACCGCATCGGTAATACTTTTCACCGTGTTAATAATTTCGCCGAAACCGGGAGAACCGATATGTATGGTAGAGCCTGATGGTATGTTGGCGCTGCAGGTCAGGCTTCCATCGTCATTGATCGTATATATGACGAAAAGATTCGGCAGGGCGTCGGCGCTGGTGTATATGGCAAGGGGAAACACAAAAAGCAGATCAAGCCGTTCGTCGGTGATGATGCCGATTTTTTTTATGTATTCCGCCGCGGGGATATTATTCACGGTGATCATTCGGTTTCCCTCCGCCGAGGTAATCAAGGCTTTTTGGGTGTGGATATTGTATTTCCACACAGAATCAACAAAAAACCGGGGCTTCAAATTTCCCAAAAAGAGCAGGACCGGCATCCTGTCGGAATATGCCCTTCCTCCGTAGATGGTTTTTGGGGTCCTTATTTTAGTATCGGCATCCAGGGCTCCGGTGCCAAAGACAGGGATCCCCCGGGATTCCCTGTCCAGAACGCCGACCACCGTGTCCCCCGCCAGATTGAGCAGGAGGGGGGTAATAATAAAAATAAGGGCCGGCGGGCTGTGCAGCGGCGCCGCCAGTTCCCGGTATACCTTGATAATCCGCCCTTCCACGTCTTCCGTCAGGGGCTCGGAAAGGCCCGCATGGAATTCTATGTCGTCGCTGGTAAGAACCGTCAGGGTAAGGACAATGTCGCCCATAGCCCCCGGCACCGCCGCTCTCAGGGTGGTGCAGCCCAGCGTATCAAAGGGCAGGGCTTTGCAGATCGCTTCCGCTGTTCCCAATTTGATAAAATCCAGGTAACAGAACAGAAGTCCCACCGTGTTTTTCAGGAAACCGCCCTGGTTCCGCAGCTGCTTCTGAATCTCCCGGACCGCGGCGTCCGCATCGTCTATCTCGAAAGTATAGGCAGTCAGCATTTTTACCATGATCATCCTCCTCCTGGTAAAAATCGTGGAAATTGTTCGGAAACTTCAGTTTCCGAACAAGCCTTGCAACTATCCTCAACTATTACCCAAAAACTCTTCCAGCTCTTTGTGCATGACATCGTAGTCGAAGTTCTCCGCCTGTTCCCGAAGCCGGATGATAAAATCACCGCCCTTCTCATACCGGTACCGCTCCAGTTCCCCCAGCACCTCCTCGGTCTTATTCGTGTTGAAGTCTCCCGTGGCCGCCAATAGCCGAACCAAAACTTCCCGCCCGGGTTCCTCCCGCCACTCCTTCTCCCCATCCCCACAAAACGCATCCCATCCCTCAAGCAGCCCGCGCAGCCCCTCCGCCAACCCCAGCGCCTGCCGCCTCAGCTCCCCGTGACCGGCCCTTACCTCA
>JAIRNB010000007.1 GCA_031258265.1 Treponema sp.
CTTCGTCCGCCTTGGCGTTGTCCACCTGGCAGGTCCCTACTTGATGGTGGCCGCCGCCGCCGTAATGGTAGAGGAGGCTCCCCACATCCACTGTGGCGCTGCGGTTAAGTATACTGTAGCCTACGGTGATGGCGGTGTTGGTTTTGTCCCGGCCGTCGATAACCCATATCGAAATATTTTGTTCCGGGTAGACGGTGTAAATGGTAAAACGGTTCCCCGCGTAGATAGGGTTCACTCCCCGGAGATCCGCCAGAATGGCGTTTCCCTCAACTTTGCTGTGCGCCTTTACCATTTCCAGGAAGGGAGAGACGTGTGAAAAGTAAAGTTCCAGCCGTTCTTTTACATCGGACATTTCCAGAATTTCGTCAATGGTGTTTTCCGAACAGGCCTTGGCCAGTTTTTTCATTAAATCGTAGTTGCTGATAGTAAAATTACGGAAGCGCCCAAGGCCGGTCCGGGGGTCCATGATAAAACCCAGGAGTACCCAGCCTTTAGGGTCCACGATTTCGTCTTTGGTAAGGTTCCCGGAATCCACCTTGTCCACATATTCTATCATCCGGGAGAAACGGCCTAATTTTTGATCCCCGCCATAGTAATCGTAGACTACCCGGGCGCAGCTTGGGGCGCGCCGGGAAACTCCCTCAAAATAGGTTTCCCGTCCCAGCCGTTCAGTCTCGCTGGAGTGATGATCAAACCACAGTCTGCAGCCCTTGATATAGGGGATATTGGCTAAAACATCATCGCTGCCGGCGGTTACCAGGCCGTCCTGAATATCTTTTGGATGGACGAATTTCCATTCGTCGATAAGCCCCAAATAAAGAAGCAAGGCCCCGCAGGCCAGTCCGTCAAAATCCGATCTCGTGAGCAGTCTCATTTTGTACCCTCCGGGCCTGCATAGTACCTGGCAGCCTGTTGCGCTTGTAGATTTTTTGCATGGACACGCAAAAAAACACGGTTATCGGGCTGCCTTTGGAGTTTGTAAGGTATAAATAGGCATGAATATTTATACTATTTTTAAGCGCAAAGCGCAACAAACTCCCGGTATATCATATAATAGACCCATGACTATTTTAAATTCCAGACAAAAAAGAACGATTTCCCTGCTGGCCGGGGCCCTGGTTCTCTCCGGGCTCCTCTTGTCCTGTGCCACGGGGGGCCGCGGGCGGGCGGGTCCCGCCGTTTATCCGGAGCTGGGAAAGGCGGAAGACCCCATTCCCTTTATGGAAAAGGTTCGAAGCGGCATCCTTCCGGGGGGCCTGCGGTATTTTATCCTTGAAAATTCCCGGCCCGAAAACCGCGCCTACCTTACCTTGGCGGTAAACGCCGGGTCCGTGCTTGAAAAAGACGATGAACAGGGACTTGCCCACTTTGTGGAGCACATGGCCTTTAACGGTACTGTCCGCTTTCCCGAATCGGAGCTTGTTGACTATCTGCGTTCCCTGGGGATGCGTTTTGGGCCGGAGGTGAACGCCTACACTAGCTATGACAGAACGGTTTTTGGCATTGAGGTGCCGGTGGAGACGGAATCAGAGGGGGGAGCCCCGGTAAAACGGGTTCCTGTGAAGGCCCTGAACGTACTGGATGACTGGACCAGGGCCATTACCTTTGATCCCAAGGATGTGGACGAGGAACGCCTGGTCATAATGGAGGAATACCGATCCCGGCTGGGGGCCATGGACCGGGCGCGGCGGCAGATGCTGCCTGTCATCCTTGGGGATTCTGTCTATGCGGATCGTTTTCCCATCGGCCTGCCGGAGATAATACAAAACGCCCCCGCCGAACGGCTGGAGGCTTTTTACCGCCGCTGGTACCGGCCGGACAATATGGCCCTGATCATCGTGGGGGACTTTGACGGGGCGGCCCTGGAAGCGGAACTTCCCGGCCATTTCCCCGGCAGGCCGGCCCCGGAGCCCCTTAACCGGCCCCAATTCGACCTGAGCCCCCCAAAAAAGGGGAACCTGGAGACGATGATCTTCAGCGACCCGGAATTGAGTTTTAGCCAGATCAACCTTTACTATAAGAAAAGGCCCCAGCCTGTCCGCCTTACCCTGGAGGGCTACCGGGAGAATCTAATGGATACCCTTATCCACCGGATCTTAAGTATCCGCCTTGACGAGGCTTCCCAAAAGCCGGATACCCCGTACATTGGCGCGGGAGCGGGGAACGCCCATTACGGCGCCTCCTCCCACTACTACATCCTGGTGGCGGAACCAAAAACCGGGGAGATCGAGGCGAGTCTGCGGGAATTGCTGCGGGAAAAAGAATCCATGCGCCGTTTTGGCTTTACCCAGGGGGAGATCAATATAGCCAAAGCCTCCCTCATGTCCGATCTGGAACAGATGAAAGCCGAAAGGGACCGGCAGCGGTCGGACTATTATGTATCCGGCCTAACGGAGTATTTTTTGACGGGAACCCCCCTGCCGGATATTGAATGGGAATACGATGCCGCCCAAAAACTCTTACCGGGTATTGGCGTTAAGGATATTGCCGCCCAGGTACGGGACTATTTTGAACCTGGGGATCTAAAGGTCCTTATCTTCGCCCCGGAGAAGGAAAAGGAAAGTATTCCCGGTGAAGGGCGGATCAGGGAACTGGTTGGGCAGAGTCTCCGCCTTAGAATGAAAGCCCCGGAGGAAACCGCCGCCGCCGGCGCCCTGGTATCCCAGACCCCGGAGGCCGGGAAGATCCGCCGCGAAACAACCGACGGGGAAACCGGGGCCCGTATCTGGGAACTGGAAAACGGGGCCACCCTGATCCTCAAGGAAACCCGGAACCGGAACAACGAAATTACCCTTTACGCCATGGCCAGGGGGGGAACCGTAAGCGCCGGGGCGGATGAGTATGTTTCCGTTTCCCTTGCCCCGGAAATAGCGGAGGCCTCCGGTCTTGGCCCCTGGTCCCGGCCGCAGTTGGTAAGGCTTTTGGCGGATAAGCAGGTGAATTTTTCCTTTTGGGCGGGGAACTACCACCGGACTTTCCAGGGTTCCGCCGCTTCCAAGGATATTGGAACTCTCTTTGAAATGCTGTACCTGTCCTTTACGGAACCCCGGATAGACAAGGACGCCATCCGGACCATTCTGGACTCCTACCGGACCAGCCTTGCCCAACGGGAGGATGACCCGAACAGCGTCTTTTCCGATGCGGTAAACAATCTGATAACCGGGCGGCACCCCTATTTTAAGCCCCTGGAGCTGGAAGATCTGGCTAAGGTGGACGAGGCCCAGGTTACATCCTTCCTGAAGCGGTGCCTAAACCCCGGAGATTATACCTTTGTCTTTACCGGGAATTTAGATCCGGTCCGCATGCGGACCCTGGCGGAAACCTGGCTTGCCTCGATTCCCCCCGGAGAGCCCTGGAATACCTGGACCGACCCCGGAATACAGCGGCCGGGAAAGGCCGATGAAAAGGTCTACAAAGGCAAGGAAGAACAGAGCGCAGTCTACATGGGCTGGTTCGCGCCGCTGCCCTTTACCGAAGAACAGAGTGTAAACGCCATGGTCCTTAGCGAATACCTGGACATCCTCTTTACCCGGGACATCCGGGAAAAGCTGGGGGGAGTTTATTCGATAATGGCAGATGTTTCCCTTTCCCCCACCCCCGCCGGGGAACTAATGATGCAGGTCTACTTTGTCTGCGATCCCAGGCGCAGCGGGGAACTTTCCGCCACGGTAGAAGCCCTGTTAAAGCAAAGCGCCGGCGCCCCCCTGGACGAGGATACCTTTGTCAAATCGGTGGAAGCCCTGAAAAAGAACTGGGAAGCTTCAATCCAGAGCAATCTCTACATTGCCCAGAGTTACGCCAACTCATCGGTGCTGCTGAACAGCCCCCTTTCCCGGCTGGACAAACGGCCCGGCCTCTTTGAGAAGGTCAGGCCCGCGGACATCCAGGCCCTCTGTCTGGCCCTCCAGTCCGCCGGACCGGCCAAAGTAACGCTTTACCCCGAAGGCTGGAACTAAACCCCGGAATTGTGGAGAGGGTATCGGGGAGCCGTAATAGGCAGCCATAGTTGGGCGCATCCCCACCCCCAGGCGAAACGAAAGCGCCCCGTTAAGGGGCGTTAAAACGAATGATGTAACACACGCCCGGCGCACGGCAACTGTACTTATCCCGGCCAAATGCAAGGGCGTCTTTAGGCGGGCGGGCGCGCCGTAGGGCCGGCTGTGACAGATGTATACGTTTTTGCGGCTTTTGTTCCAGCCCAAAAATGGCATGGATGCCGGCTGTAGTAAATGCCTAGGTTTTTGTGAAGCAAAAACCTAAAGCTAAAAAATGGCATGGATGCCGGCCTTAGATTCAGCCCAAACCTGCGGTTTGGGCCGCGCGCGCACTGGCCTGGCCGGCATGGATGCCGGCTGTAGTAAATGCCTAGGTTTTTGTGAAGCAAAAACCTAAAGCTAAAAAATGGCATGGATG
>JAIRNB010000034.1 GCA_031258265.1 Treponema sp.
TTTTTTAGCTTTTTTGGAAAAATTTTCCCCGAAAAGCCAAGCAAAACGGCGGTCTTGTTCCCATATAAGCATATAGTCAGGGTGATGCTGTTCCAGACCGCCGGCAGGACCGGTGGAAGCTCATGGTTTTTTCGACGGAAAAACCATGAAAACCCATATTGCGGCAGGCTGCCGGCCGTTTTAACGGGAGGAATCATGAAACGGTGTTTTTTGGATCATGGCGGGAGTCTTGCCCGGTTTTCCGGCTTCCGGAGAACCCTGGGGGCCCTGCTCCTTTTGGGAGGGGCCCTGGCCCTGCTGGGGGTTTCCTGTGAGATATCCACCGGGGGAACGCCGGGAGGGGATGGGGAAGAACTAAGCGTCCTCTCCTGGAATGTGCAGGCCCTCTTTGACGGTGAAGAAAGCGGTTCGGAATACTCCGATTACGGAGAAACGGCGGGCTGGTCGGCGGAGAAATACGCCGCGAGGATCACTTCCATAACCAAGGGGATAAGCCAGGTTCCTTCGGGGTTTCCCGATGTCCTTGCCCTGGTGGAAATTGAAAACCCCCAGACTCTCCGGGACCTGGCGGAGAATCTTGCCTCCCTTGGGGGCGGCAAGGCCCGCTACCGCCACAGTTTTTTCGCCAATGTAAACGGCATGTCCCTGGGAATCGGGGTCCTGAGCAAGTTTCCCCTAAGCCGCCAGGCGGCCCATTCCTTTTCCGCCGAAACAGAGGCCGTCCCCCGGCCGGTGGCGGAGGTTTGGGTGGAGGCGGGAGGGACCCCCCTGGCCCTGTTTATCTGCCACTGGAAATCCAAGCTGGGGGGAGACGAGGAGACGGAAGGCCAGCGCCGGGCCTCCGCCCGGCTTATCCTGCGGCGGATTCGGGAGATCGAGGCGGAAGCGCCGGGTACGCCGGTCCTGGTCATGGGGGATCTTAACGAAAACCACGATGAATATTACCGGCAGGCGGGCCGCTACATCTGCGCCCTGCTCCCCGATGATCCCAAGGCCGCCCGGCATGCCGGACTTTACAGGGACAGCGGCGCGGACGCCGCCGGGGTCCAGGCGGATTTCCTGGTACTCAGCGGCCTTAAACCTCCCCGTTCCTCTTACTTTGGCGAAGGGGCCGCGATCCTCTACAGCCCCTGGGGGAGGGAATTAAAGGGAGGGTCCTACTTTTACAGCAACGAATGGGAGACCATCGATCATTTTTTGCTGGGCGCCGCCTTTTTTGACGGCCTGGGTTGGGAATTTAACGGCTGTGAAACCCTGAACATTGAACCCTTCGTAAACGCCCAGGGGACCCCCAACCTGTACAATGCCAGGACCGGCGGAGGCTTAAGCGACCATCTGCCCCTGTATTTAAGCTTGAAACTGCTGCCGGTGTCCTGACACAGTTAAATTCACGGATCCGGCCGCATTCCCGCCTGTGGCGGGATACGGTTTTACGCCGGGAAGCAAAACCGGTATTTTCATAACTAGGGTTGTTCAAAAACTGGAGTTTTTGAACAACAACCGCTTAAAAACTGTCAGCCTGTTAGACCGGCCAGGAGCCCCTGGCGTTTCTCCTCCGCGGCAAGGTGCATTTTCTCCAGTTCCGCCATAACGGCGTCCACCGCCGCCTGTTTCTTATCTTCGATGCCGGCGGCCTCCGCCGCGGCCCGGGCCTGTTCCCGGAATTCGGCGCAGGGCAGGACCTTCCCGGCGGTAATACGGACCAGGTCCCGGCTTACCGAGTCCTCCAGCATATCCCCCCGGTGGACGTGGAGGACCTCGCCGTTCAGGGCAACGCAGCACATATAGTCGAAACTGCGGATATAGGAATCGATCTCCCGGACCCCCTTCTTGGTGGAGGGGTCCCAGGGCCGGTAGCGGGTGCCTGAAGGAAACACCAGGATGATCTTCCCCTGGGTCTTGATCCGCACCAGGACCTTCATAGCGGCCCGGTTAATAGCGTTGCTGCGGAGAATCTCCTCCCGGTTTTTCTCCGGGTCCAGGCCCTCTACGGAACGGCTGGGGTAGATCACCAGCCGGGTATAGGCGCTGGCCATGGTGGCGACGATAGGACTCTCCTCGTTCAACTTCATCCCCGCAATGGACACCAGGGCCTTGTCGATCTCCTCCCCCCGGCCCCCGGCCTGGCGGACCAGCCAGGAAAAGAGGGAAAGATCCAGGTTGCTGTAATGTTCTACCAAAAGAAGGCAGGATTTCCCCTCCCGGGCCTTGTCCAGGACTTCTTCAAGGTTCTCCATCCCGTCCACCCCAGAACCGGGGAGGACCAGGTTTTCCACGATCCGGTCCAAAAAGGGGAGGAGCCGTTCTGAACCCTCTTGGTATACATTGTGTTCAGTAATCGTAGTTTCTATCTTTCCAATATTGCCCTTTTCTAAGGCGCCCTTAAACTCATCTTCAAAAACAGATTTTAACGTTCCCATGTCTTCCTCAAAACTCCGCCTTATTCGGCCCAGGAGCGGATAAGTTCGATAATAACCCGGCAGGCGGCGGCCATTTCATCGACGGATACCCATTCCAGGCGGCTGTGGGCCTTACGGCCTCCGGTAAAGATATTAGGCGTAGGTATCCCCAATTCGGTCAGGCGGGAACCGTCGGTCCCCCCCCTTATGGGCTTAAACCGGGGTTCTACCCCGGCCCTTTGGAAGGCTGTTTTAAGGAGTTCTATCACCCTAGGCTTTTCCCGGATCTTGTCCCCCATGTTGAAATACTGGGACTGGGGTTTTACCAGGACCTTGCCTCCGGGGAACTGGGCTTCCACCGCCCGGGCGAAGCTTTCCAGCGCCCCCAGGCGGCGTTCCATGCCGCTTTTTTCAAAATCCCGGAGAAATATCTCCAGACGGGCGCTTTCCAGGTCTCCCCGAATCTCCATGGGGCAGTAGTAGCCGTAATAGCCGTCGGTGGCTTCCGGGCTTTCGGAACGGGGGAGCATGCAGACATAGGCGGCGGCCATGGCGGCGGCGTTGGCCAGGATTCCCCGGGCCGCGCCTACATGGATAGCCTTGCCCTGGAACTCAATGTCCGCCTTGTAAGCGTTAAAGCACTCCGCCTCCAGTTCCCCCAGGGGGCCGCCGTCTACGGTATAACAGCCTGCAGAGCGGATCTTCTCCAGGGGAAAACCGGGGAGCCCCTTGCCGGTCTCCTCATCGGGGGTAAAGATGATCTCCACTTCCCCGTGGGGAATTTCCGGCCGCCCCAGGAGATACTCCACGGCGGCCATGATGGCGGCGATCCCCGCCTTGTCATCCGCCCCCAGGAGGCTTGTCCCGTCGGTATGGATAATATCTTTCCCCCGGTGGGAAGCCAGGTCCGCGTCTGTCTCCGGGTCCAGGCAGAGCCCCCCGGCCAGATTGATCTTCCCCCCGGCGTAGTTTTTTTCCAGGATCGCCCTCACATCCATGCCGGGCACGTCGGAGGCCGTATCCAGGTGGGCCAGAAGCCCCAGGGTTGGGGCCCCCTCCTTTCCCGCGCTGGGGGGGAGTCTGGCTATGACATAACAGTGATCCGTAAGTTCCACATCGGACAGCCCCAGGCCCTGCAGTTCCCTGACTAAAGCCTTTGCCAGTTCCCACTGGCCGGCGCTGGAGGGGGTTTCACTTATCCGGCGGTCGCTGGTGGTCCCTTGGCGGACATAGTTCATAAAGCGGGGAACGATAAGGCCGGCCAAAAGGCCGGATTCCG
>JAIRNB010000152.1 GCA_031258265.1 Treponema sp.
TTTCCCCTCCACCACAATATAGGAGTCTTTTTTAAAATTTACGAACGAAAGCTGAATCGGTGTATTCATAGGACTTTATCTGAGTATAAAAAAGGCCGGGAGAATTGTCAATTATACGCCCCCCTATGGGCCCCTACCCGGCACGGGGCTGCGCCCACACACAGTTGTCTGGGGGGGGTGGCAGTAAAAAAACAAAGCCCCCGCAACCCAAGCCCCCTATGGGCCCCTACCCGGCACGAGGCTGCGCTCACACAAAGTTGTCTGGGGGTGTCCGGGAAAGCGTCTGCCGCCCGCCTTTGAGCGCAGCGAACGAGTGGGCGGCAGGCGTTTTCCCGGACACCCTTACACATAATTTCAGCGCAGCCCCGGAGACCCAACCGGGCCCATAGGGGGCGCCTCCGCCTTGTCTTTATTTATCAACCGGAGTACACTGTGAAAAAGAGGGGTGTTATAATCTTGGCATGAAGATGGAAACACAATGATTAAAATGCTCAACGCCTGTACGGCGGAAATTGACGATGTGGACGCGGCGGTAAATTCTATCCAGGGGCAGTTGAACCTGTCCCGGGAGTTGCTTTCCAATTCGGTCGGCATTATTGCCTGTCACTATGAATTCATCAATACCGGAATGGTGGAAGAACTCTGCAAAAGGCTTCCCTTCCCGGTGGTGGGCTGCACTACCCTGGGCAACGCTGCCAAGGACGAGTGCGGGGTGGAACTGCTGAGCATCTCGGTGCTGACCAGCGACGATGTGGTCTTTTCCACCGCCATGAGCGGGGAGCTGGACCCCGCGGATATTCTGCCCGCCGTAAGCGCCGTGTATAAACAGGCCCTGGAGGGTCTTGGGGGGGAACCGGCTCTGATCCTGGCCTACGCCCCCCTGATGCTTTCCCTGGGAGCATCCCCTATTATAAAAGCGATTAACAGCCTTGGCGGGGGGATTCCGGTGTTCGGCGCCATAAGCTGCGATTCAAGTCCCGACTACCATGCGAGCAAGGTTATCCACAACGGAACGGCCGCGGCGAAAACCCTGGCGCTGGTATTGTTAAAGGGAAACGTCAAGCCGCAGTTCTATGTAAACACCATTCCGGAGGCCGATATCCGGCAATTAGCCGCGGTGGTCACCGACTCCGATGGATGTCTGATAAAAAAAGTGAACGATATGCCCTTTCTGGACTATCTCGAAAGCGTGGGGGTTTCCAAGGAGGGGGTTCGCGCGTCCAGCGGCGCCTTTCCCATCATAGCGGACTACAACGACGGCTCAAAACCCACCGGTTTGGCTATCTATTCCACCACCCCCGAAGGATACGCCCTTCTGGGCGGGGAGATTCCCGTGGGCTCCACCATAGCCATGGCGAATATGGATTACAAGGGGGTTCTCGAAACCGCGGTGGAGGCCGTAAAAAAAGCGATTGCCCCGGGCAATGTTTCAGGGCTCCTCATGTATCCCTGCCTGACCCGCAACCTTGCGCTGGGAGCCAATACGGATGACGAAATGAAAGCGATAGTGAAAACCCTGGAAGGAAAGTATCCCTATCAGTTTTGCTATGCCGGCGGAGAGATCTGTCCGGTATACACCGGGGATGGAAAACTCATGAATCGCGCGCATAACTTAACTTATATAATCTGTGTTTTTTATGAATGATCCGGACTCCAACGAAAAAAAAACAACAATAACCCAGACACCGCAAGCGGGAGACGCGGTGACCCCCGAGCTCATCGACTACATAGAAAACCTGCGTAAAGAGAACGCAAGATTTTCCCAGCAGACCCGGCGGCTCCGGGAAACCCTGGAACGCAATAAACGGGTTTCCCTGGCAAACGCCAGCCTGGACGCGCTGCGTACTTCGGAGCAAATGAAGCAGGAGAAGTATATGCGCCTGCTCCTGGAAAACAGCCCGGACATGATCATCATCCTCAATCCTGAGGGACGGTTTGTGTATTGCACCAACGCTTTCCTCCGGGAAGCGAATATTGAACATTTTGGGCTCATCAACGGCCGTTCCTACCGGGATGTGTTCGACAAATTTGCCAACCCCGAATGGGGGGCCATGCTTTATGAACTATTCGGCTCCGCCATCGCGGAACGGAAATCCCTGACCCTCTGGGAGCGGGTTGATATCCGTTCCGACGGATCCCCCCGGCGGTATGTCATCCATTTTACCCCCATGGTGAACGAGAACGGCGGCGGGGAGGGGGCCATGCTGATGTTCCACGATGTGGAGGAGCTATCCCAGGCCAAAGAGCAGGCGGAGGCTGCCAGTTCCGCCAAGTCGGAATTCCTGGCCAATATGTCCCACGAAATCCGCACCCCCATGAACGCCATCATAGGCATGACCGCTATTGCGGAATCCTCCAGCGAACTTGAAAAAAAGGATTACTGTTTAGAAAAAATAAAAAACGCTTCCACCCATCTCCTGGGGGTTATCAACGATATTCTCGATATGTCCAAGATCGAGGCGAACAAATTTGAACTTTCCTATACGGAATTTGATTTTGAAAAGATGCTTATCCGGGTGACCAATGTGGTGGAATTCAAGGTCGAGGAGAAGCAGCAGGATTTTTTTATCAACTGCGATGAAAATGTCCCGGATTTTATTGTCTGCGACGAACAGCGGCTCTCCCAGGTTATCACCAACCTGCTTTCCAACGCCATAAAATTCACCCCCAACGGGGGAAACATCACCCTGAATGTCCGCAAACTGGACGAAACGGACCGGATCTGCACCATACAGATCGAGGTGAGCGACACCGGCATTGGGATTTCCGAGGAACAGAAGGCGCTGCTTTTCAACTCCTTTGTGCAGGCGGACAGCGGCATTTCACGGAAATTCGGAGGCACCGGCCTGGGCCTGGCCATCTCAAAGCGGATCGTGGAAATGATGAACGGCCGAATCTGGGTGGAATCGGAACTTGGCAAGGGCTCCGCCTTTATATTTAATTTTCAGGCGGAACGGGGCCAGGATCTCAAAAAAAGCTCCGCAAAGCAGAGCGGCCTGAAACTCGCGGAGCTGCGCGCCCTGGTGGTTGACGATTCGGAGGATCTGCGGGAATATTTTCTGTCCATGGCAAAAAAGATCGGCTTCCACAGCGATGCCGCGGAGGACGGGTATGCGGCCACAAAACTCCTTGATGAAGGCAGGCGCTACGATATATTTTTTGTGGATTGGCGTATGCCCGGAATCAGCGGCGCCGAACTGACCCGGACCATCAGAAATACTGTGGGCGACAAAGCGATAGTGATCATAATATCCGCCACAGAGTGGGCCAGGATCGAAGATGAAGCAAAGTCCTCCGGGGCAAACGGCTTTATCCCCAAACCGCTGTTTCCTTCCCTTGTTGTGGACTGCCTGAACGAGTACCTGAGCCGTCCCAAGGATCCCCATGCCGGGGAAGAAGGGGAAACCGCGGCGGATCTGCGCCTGGAGGGAAAACACATTCTTCTGGCCGAGGATGTGGAGATCAACCGGGAAATTGTGTTGGCCCTGCTGGAACCCTACGGCCTTAGGATACACTGCGTGGAAAACGGCGTTGAGGCGGTCAGGGAATTTGAAAAAAACCCCAACAACTACGACATCATCTTCATGGATGTCCATATGCCCGAAATGGACGGATACGAAGCGACCCGCAGAATTCGCTCCCTCTTCGCCCAGCGCTCCAAGGAAATACCCATCATCGCCATGACAGCCAACGTCTTTGCGGAGGATGTGGAAAAATGCAAGGCCGCCGGGATGAACGATCATGTGGGCAAACCCCTGGATATGGAACAGGTGCTGGCCGCCCTGATAAAATACACCGGCCCGGAATACGCGCTCATGGAACTCCCCGAAGCATAGAGGGCCATAGAATTATGCCGGAAGCAAGAAAAATAGTTGAAGTTCAGGTTTTCAGTCTTTTTTGCGAAAGCTGCCCGGCGTGACGCCGAACTGTTCCCTAAAGAGGGTGGAAAACCTTGCATGGTGTTTATAGCCTACCATTCCGGCAATATCCCCCAGAGGGGCGGAGGTATTTTTGAGCAGGTCTATCGCTTTGTCCATGCGGAGGCGGCGGATATACGAGGCGGTGGAAACTCCGGTATGTGTTTTGAAAGCCGCGGTGAATTTACTTATGCTCATGGCGGCCTGTTTTGCCAATAGTGCAAGGGTAATCGGTTCGGAACAATGTTCGGCGGCATACCGCATGGCCGCGACGATTCCTGTCCTGTCGTTTTCCCTGAGGCCCGGCTGCGTTGTTGCATTGAGATGCCTGTGCCAATCCAAGACGATTGCTATCAGTTCAAGCGTTTTCGCCTCAATCCAGGCATTTCCGATATCTCCGGTAAAAGAAGCGCCGCCGATTTGTTTCAGTATGACGGCGGCTTCGGGAATCAAGGGAAATCTGCCCAGGGCATTAAGGGCCTCTGTCAATGCATCCGGTGAAATACCGTGACGCAGGCCAAAAAAGGAGTCAAAAAATTCCGGCAGGAACGAGACGCCCACCGAGCGGTGCGAAAATCCGGCCGGAGTATACCGGCTGTGAACATTACTAACGCGCGCCCCTCCAATACCCTGTATGGTTCCCCGGCAAAGATTGATATGAAAATATTCAGGCAGATCCCTTGAAATATGTTCAATTGGCTGCCGGTAGGTGAGGTCCGACACGCTTACCATAAGGCTTTTGCTCACCGGTTTCAACAGAGCGGTCCCTTCCCCATAGGAACGCTTGGGTATCAATTCTATATGGCCGTCTCTGCCAAGTTTTCCCCGTTCCATATAATCGCATTTGTTTTTGAGCACGTAGGGCAAACCCACTTTTTCGATAATTGATGCCATAGTCCCGCCTTTTAATCACAGCAGCGGCGCTTGTTCAATAAGCGGCCGGGTTGTTGAACAAGTCCATTATCAGGAACCGCCAAAAAATTTTCTAAATCCGCCATA
>JAIRNB010000180.1 GCA_031258265.1 Treponema sp.
GACCGCCGCCGGAAGACTCCTGGCCTCCCGGAATTTCCGTTACTTTGAAATGTACCTTACCCTGGCCATTATCTATTTTTTAATTACCACTGTGGTGTCCTGGATTCTGCGCCGGGCGGAAAAACACCTGCGCTGCAATGAACGGCAGGCCGCCGGTCCTGCCTGGCCCAACCCTGCCGCGAAGATTCCGGGGGACTATCATGCTAAAAGTTGAGGGTCTTAAAAAGAACTTTCACCGCCTCGAAGTTCTAAAGGGTATTGATTTTGTGATCCGGCAGGGGCAGGTGGTGGGAATCATCGGCGCCTCCGGCTCAGGGAAATCGACTCTCCTGCGCTGCCTCAACCTGCTGGAAATTCCCAATGCCGGGCATTTCAGCTTCGGCGATCTTTCATTTGATATGACCAGGGTAAAGAAGCAGGAGATCATGGCGGTCCGCCGCTCAACGGCCATGGTGTTTCAGCAGTTCAACCTGTTTAAGTACAAGACCGCCCTGGAGAATGTGATGGAGGGCCTGGTGGTCGTGCAGAAAAAGCCGGTCCCCCAGGCCAGGGCGGAAGCGGAATACTACCTGCGGACCGTGGGGCTTACGGACCGCATGGCCCATTACCCTTCCCAGCTTTCCGGGGGAGAGCAGCAGCGGGTCGCCATTGCCCGGGCCATGGCCCTGAAACCCGCCGTTATTCTATTTGACGAACCCACATCGGCGCTGGACCCGGAAATGGTAGGGGAGGTACTCCGGGTTATTCAGAATCTTGCCCGGGCGGGGAACACCCTGATCATCGTGTCCCATGAGATGAGTTTTATCTATGAGATTGCCGATCACGTAATTTTTATTGACAACGGAATCATCCTGGAGGAGGGCAGCCCCCGGGAAATTTTTGTCGATCCCCGGGAGGCCCGGACAAAACAATTTTTATCCCGATTCTCCGTGTTCAATGATTTTACGATTTAGCAGCCTGCCGCGCCCGCGGGTTTTTGCTTCCGGGGACTGAAGGTTATCTATAGAGTTGTTCAAAAACTTCGGTTTTTGAACAACAACCGCTTAAAAATATGTCGCTTTAAGGACCCTGTATGGGGTCCTATTATAAAAAAAAGTGCGGTTCCTAAGACCGGGAACTTCACGGGTATCCCTGTAAGGAGGATATGATGAAAAAGTTTATGGCGCTTTTACTGGTTCTAGTCATGGCGGTTTCCGCCTTCGCGGGCGGAAAAAGGGAAACTTCCGGTTCCGGTACAGCAATTCCGATCCGCATCGGTACATCCGGCGGACCGGTACCCTACGGCTGGACCAACCAGGACGGCTCGCTGGACGGCTATGACAGCGCGGTTATCAAGGCCCTGCAGGAATTACTGCCCCAGTATAAGTTCAATGTGGAATTGACCGAGTTCTCCAGCATTTTTACCGGCCTCGATTCCGGCCGCTATCAAATTGGGGTAAATAACATCAGTTGGCGCAAGGAACGGGAGGAAAAGTATCTTTACGCCCGGCATCACTATGTCTACAACAGTACCGGCATTGTTGTCCGCAAAGGGAGAACCGATATTAAGGGTATCCCCGATCTGGGCGGCAAAACATTTGTTACCGCCGCCGGCGGCCTGTTCAGCCAGTTGTTCGCGGAAAACTACAATGAGGCGAATCCGGGGAATCCCATAAACATTATCTATTCCGATGAGGATGCCCTAAAGTCCTATCAGGACCTCGCCGAAGGCAGAATTGATTTTCTTTTGGCGGAAATAGCAATCGTGGAAATACGGAAAAAAGAATTCGGGATCGATGTTGATTTTATTACCCTTCCCAAGGAAGAGGAAGAAAAGATACAGAACCCCAAGTCTTATTTTATTTTTCCCCGTACCGCGGAAGGGGAAAGAATCCGCGCCGATGTGGACGCGGCCTTTGAGAAACTTATCGCCGGCGGTAAGTTGAGTGAACTGGCGATTAAGTATTTCGGCGTGGACATAAGCCAGTAAAATCCCCGCCGCCCCCGGGCCCTCCGCTTGGGGGGGTAGCGGAGTAGGGACCAGCAGGGTCCCGGTTGACCTCGGCCTTTCAGCTCTTGTACCGTAGCCTATCACTTTCGCTGGGCCTATGCCGTGTTGCATCATTCAATCACATGCTTCACCAGTTCGCATGCATTTCTTTGGCAGGAAGCGGCCCCCCCCTTATAGATAAATCCGGTTTTCAGAATCAAATACAGGACGGTCCGCTTCCCGCCCGTCATTGACAACGGTATTTTTATGCCCTCAGAATAGCTTATGAAAACAATGAAGCCCCTGGCGGCGTTTTTAATCTGTATACTGGTAGTTTTTCTTTCCCTGGGAATCGCGGCCCTGGCGCAGGGTGGTTTTGGGACTATCACTGTCCGTTCCGGGGTGCTGGAAGGGCACGATCTGGCTTACAAGCTTTTTATTCCCCGGGGGGCGGATGGGGAACATCCTGTTCCGGCGGTGCTGGCGATGCACGGCTACCAGAATGACCGGGAGACCTCCGCGGCCTACGGCATAGAACTGGCCCGCCGGGGTATAGCCGTCCTGTCCCTGGACCTCTACGGCCACGGTTATACAAAGCCGGGGATGCGGGAACGGGGCTGGGCGGAGCGCGGCCTAAAGAATCCCGAAAGGCCCGTCAATGGTCCCGGCCGTTTCCATATCTTTATGACCTTTAGCAACCTGGATTTTTTCAAAGATCCTTACTCGGCGGGCCTAAAGGACAGTTCCATGGGCGGGAAGGAGGGCTACCGTTTTTTACGATCCCTGCCTTTTGTGGACGGGAACCGGATAGGTATTACCGGACATTCCATGGGAACCTGGGCATCCTGGTCGGTGGCCGCCGCCTTTCCCGATCACCGGGCGCTGGTTCTTCAATGCGGGGAGATACCCCGGAATGAATACTACGATACCGGGCGTTACCGTTTTAACAATGTCATGCTGATCCAGGCCCGTTGGGATGAATTTGATTATTTCCGGGATTACCAGCGGAATGTTATGGGTCTGGAAAAAACCGCCCTGCGTTACCATGATTTTATGGGCCGGGACTCCCCGGTGGAGTGGAACAGGACCTACGGTTCTTTTGCCGACGGCAGCGGCCGGCGGATGGAGTTAATCCAGACCAACCACCGGCTTACCACCCATGACGGCCACGCCATGACGGCGGCCATGCACTGGTTCACCCAGGCCCTGGGGATAAAAACCGGCATTGCCGATTCCAGCCATATTTTTATGATTAAGGAGACGGCGGTCCTTATTGCCATGCTTGCCGCCCTGGTTTCCATGCTCCCCCTGTTCCTGCTTTTAAGCAGGATTCCTTTCTTCGCCCCCCTTATTCAACCGCTGCCGGAGGAGTCCCGGAAGATCATGCCCGGAAAATCCCGGGCCAGGGCCGTGCTTATAGCGATTCTGGTAAGCGGCTTTACCTTTCCGTTTTTGGGCCAGCTTGGCCACGGCCTCTTACCCGTACCGGAAAATATTTTCCGTATGACCATAGGGACGGGGTTTATTACCTGGCTTAGCTTTCTTATGCTTGTTTCCCTGTTCATGCTTATGTACTGGTATAAAAAAGGGGAGGGGAAAACCCTGGGGATTACCCTCTACGATCTGGGCCTGGCCAGCCGGAATGCGCCCCGCCGTTTCGACCGGGCGGCCATCGGCAAATCCGTCCTGGCGGCATTTATCCTGTGCGGCGTGATGTACCTTTTGACGGTCCTGGGGGGCAGCCTTTTTCAACTGGACTTCCGTTTTATCTGGCCCTTCTTCAAAACCTTTAGCCCTGCCCGCTTTTTGCAGTTCCTGGTCTACCTCCCGTTTTACGGGGCCTTCTTTACCGTAAACGCGGGGGCCCGCCTTTACGGCCAGCTCCGGCTTCCCGAAAAGCCCGGCGGAGGCTGCAACCTGTTTGTCCCCTGGGCCTACGGCGTCCTTGTCATGCTGGGCGGGGTGTTCATCATCGTCCTTATCGAGTATATCCCCTTCTTCCTGGGGCTGGGCCCCGGGGTGGACCTGCTCTTTACCAGTCTTTTTGGCGGCCCCTTCATGTCGGTAATGATACTGCTGATCCCCCAGTTTGCCCTTTTCTTTTTCCTTTCCACCTGGCTTTATTATAAGAGCGGAAGAATCTGGCTTGGCTCCTTTGTGGTAGCCATACTGGCAAGCTGGATACTGGCGGGGGGATCGGCCATGTTTTAGGGCTTTTTGTTTTCTTGTTTTTGGGCGCATCAGTCCCTTCGGGCCTGTGCTGTAAGGAAGTGATTGTACAACACCGCCATTCGGCGATGGGCGCATCCCCGCCCCTCCTGAGCGGGGACCGGGCTATCGCTGCAATCTTTTGCCCTGCGGGCAAAAGTATTTCCGCTCTATCCCTCGCGCGATAAAAGCAAGCGTAGCTTGTAAATTAAACCAATGTGGCTTCGCGTAGCGCCGGCTTGAAACCGGTATCATGCGCCATTCTTGTTAGCCGGTCCATTTGCCGGACGGCCATTTTTGGCCGGGAGAAAACAAGTGGGGGTAGTGGAATAACAAACGCGCCAGCGTTTTTATGAAACGAGGGGGAGCCGCCCGCCGGATATGGTTTTACGGAAGCCCCGGGGGCGGCGCGGAGGGATACGGCGCCCCCCCCCTCTTGCCTGGATTCTATGGGAAGCCGCCTTCCGGGCCGTCTTTTTCTTGCCTTTCAAAGTGAATTTTGCGATATTTTAACCAAAGGGAAAGTCCCGCGGGGCAGGACCTGCGGGTCCCGCCGTCTATAATCAAAACCCGGAGTAACACATGTCAGATCAAAGCCTCGTCCCCATAGATCAGAGTCTTCCCAACAAGCTGCCCCTGGTGGCCTTGATGGGCCGGCCTATATTCCCCGGAATTTTCACCCCGATCATGATCGGGAATCCCCCGGATGTGAAGGTGGTGGAAGATGCGGTGGCCAGGGATGCCTTTATCGGCATGGTGATGCTGCTTAACGAGACGGAAAGCCCTGCCGCTGCTGATCTGCACCCGGTGGGGACGGCGGCTAAGATTGTTAAGAAGATCAACCTTCCCGACGGCGGGGTGAATATATTTATCTCTACCCTGAAGCGGTTCCGCATTAAGAAGGCCCTGAATCCAAGCAACCCCATTGTGGCGGCGGTGGAGTACCTGGAGGACGAGGAGGACAACACCAGCGAGGTAAAGGCCCTTACCAGGGCCCTGATCAGCGAGATGAAGCAGATCTCCGAGAACAACCCCCTCTTTTCCGAGGAAATGCGGCTGAACATGATCAACATCGATCATCCCGGCAAGATCGCCGATTTTATTGCCAGTATCCTTAATATTGACAAGTCGGAACAGCAGAAGATTCTGGAAATTCTTAATGTCCGCAAACGGATGGAACAGGTTCTGGTGTTTATTAAGAAGGAACAGGAGCTTTTGCGGATTCAGAAAAAAATCCAAAAGGAAATTAACGAAAAGATCGAAAAATCCCAGCGGGAGTATTTCTTACGGGAGGAGCTGAAAGCTATCAAAGGCGAATTGGGGATGACTACCGACGCCAAAAGTTCCGAATATCAGCGTTTTAAAGAAAAATTTGACGGCTTTAAGTTTGAGGGGGAGGTTAAGGAAACGGTGGAACAGGAACTGGAGAAATTCAGCCTGATGGAGCCGAATTCCGCGGAATTTATCGTTACCCGGAACTACCTGGACGCGATCGCTACCCTGCCCTGGGGGGAGCCGCCGCCTGAACAGTTTGATCTTAAAGAGGCCCAGCTTGTATTGGAGGCGGATCATTACGGTCTAAAGGATGTAAAGAGCCGTATCGTGGAATATTTGGCGGTACGGAAGCTCCGGCAGGGAAGCGGGGAACAGCCCCGGAAGACAGAGTCCTCCGGCAGGGAGGAACGGCTTCCCACCGGCAGTATCATCTGCCTGATCGGCCCCCCGGGGGTGGGGAAGACCAGTGTGGGCCGTTCCATTGCCCGGGCCCTGGGCAAGCAGTTCTTCCGTTTTAGCGTGGGGGGTATGCGGGACGAGGCTGAGATCAAAGGCCACCGCCGTACCTATATCGGTGCCATGCCGGGGAAGATTATCCAGGGTCTTAAAATTGTTAAGGCCAGGGACCCGGTCTTTATGATCGACGAGATCGACAAGATGGGGATCAGTTACCAGGGGGACCCGGCCAGCGCCCTGCTGGAGGTCCTGGACCCGGAGCAAAATTTCAGTTTCCGGGATCACTACCTGGATCTGCCCTTTGACATATCAAAAATCTTTTTTATCGTTACCGCCAATACCCAGGATACGATTCCCCCGCCCCTCCTGGACCGGATGGAGATTATCCAGATTCCCGGCTATATCGATACGGAAAAACTGGAGATTGCCAAACGTTACCTGGTACCCAAAAGCCTGGAGAAAAACGGCCTGCGGAAAAACCAGGTAAAATATTCTTCCGAATCCCTGCTCCACATTGCCAACGGTTACGCCAGGGAGGCGGGGGTCCGGAATTTTGAAAAGAATCTGGACAAGATACACCGGAAGCTGGCAAAGCAGCTTGTGGAGGAAGATGAAAAAACGGCCCCGGCGGGACAGGAAAAGCCGGGGGAGGCCGGTAAGGGAGAGATTCCCGGCAAGGCCGCCGTTAAAAACGGGGCAAAGGTTCAGGGAGCCGCTGCGGCCTCCCCTGCGGAGGGGCCGGTGGACGAAACCGGAAAGAACGCCGCCGGGCAGGAAAAGCCGGAAAAAGCCCCCGGAAACGCCGCCGCCAAATTTGTCATCGACAGGAAGCTGGTGGAGAAGCACCTGGGGAAACCGATTTTCCCGGAAGGGGAGATCAAGCGGGCGGACCGTCCCGGTATGTCGGTGGGCCTGGCTTGGACCAGCATGGGGGGAGATACCCTGGTTATTGAGGCGATCTCCGTGCCCGGCAAAGAGGGCCTTACCCTGACCGGCAAAATGGGGGATACGATGAAGGAAAGCGCCACTATCGCCATGATGGTGGCCCGTAAGCTGGCGGTGGAACGCTACGGCCTGGAAGCCGAATGGTTTGAGCAGCACCATGTCCACCTTCATATCCCCGAAGGGGCCACCCCTAAGGATGGCCCTTCCGCGGGAATCACCATGGCCACCGCCTTTCTCTCCCTGCTGCGGGGGAAGACTGTGGCGGACCGGCTTGCCATGACCGGGGAACTTTCCCTGACGGGCCAGGTTTTGCCCATCGGGGGGCTTAAAGAAAAGACTATCGCCGCCCGGCGGAACAAGGCCCGGCATATTATTATCCCCAAGCAGAACATGAGGGACCTGGACGAGATCCCCGATCATGTAAAAAAGGGTATTGAATTCCACCCGGTGGAACGCTTTGACGAGGTTTTGGCCTTGGCCTTGCCATAATTCCGCCGTAACAGGCTGCCAGGAGGCTTTTTATGGAGCTGCGATACATGGGAACCGGCGCGGCGGAGGGGATTCCCGCCACCTTTTGCGCTTGTCCGGTCTGTAAGGAAGCGGCCCGGCGGGGCGGCAGGGAGATACGGACCCGCAGCCAGGCCCTGCTCGACGGGAAGCTCCTCTTCGATTTTCCTCCCGATACCTACGCCCATTACCTTACCCACCGCTTTGATTTACCTGCGATAGAACGGGTTTTGATAACCCATTCCCACATGGATCACTTCTTCCCCCAGGAATTCGAACTGCGGGGCGGCGATTTTGTCCATGATCCCCCGCCGCTTTTGCACATCTATGGCAACGACAAGGTGGAACAAGTCCTTATGGCCGCGCTGCCCCAGGGGGGCGAGGCTTCGTCGTACCGTTTTGTTTTCCACCTGCTCAAGCCTTTTGAGCGGATCGATGCGGGTGGTTATCTGGTTACGCCTCTGCTTGCCAGGCACGACCCTTCGGAGGCTTGTTTATTTTACCTCGTGGAACAGGGGGATACGGCGCTGCTCTATGCCCACGATACGGGGATTTTTCCGGCGGAAACCTGGGATTTTCTGCGTTCTGCCAAACCCCGGCTTGGGCTGGCAAGCCTGGATTGTACCACGGCGGCCTTTAAGGAGGGGAACAACCACATGGGCCTGCCGGATGTGGTCCTGGTACGGGAAAAACTGCTGGAAATGGGTCTGGCCGGGGGGAATACGGCCTTTGTACTTAACCATTTCTCCCACAACGGCGGACTCCTCCACCGGGAACTGTGTGAAAAGGTCCGGGACCTGGGTTTTACCGTGGCCTGGGACGGTCTAAGTATGGTATTTTAGCGTTTTTTGCCCGGCTGGGGACGCTGCGGCCGCCAGCCGCTTACAGGAGGGAGGGGGCAGCGGAGTAGACCGGACCGGGCGAAGCCCGGGAGGACTACGGAGCGAGGGCGGGCCGGGATGAACAGCCGCAAGGCTGTACATTGGATAGTACGGCACGGCCTGGCCCGTGATGGGCAACCGTAGGTTGTTTATTAAACAATGTGGCATGGCCTAGCGCCAAGTGATGCCCCAAAAGAGACTAATGCGGCTTAGCTTTAGCTAAGCCAGAGCGTGCGCGGCCATAGCTCCGGCTTTTGGAACCCCTGTGCCCCCCCTCCAGGGAACCGGCGTTTACTTTTTTCGTTTGTTTATGGGCGCATTTTTGCGTGCCCGCAAAAACCGGGCTTTCCACTCCAATTCCTCAGCTTTACCTGCGGTAAAGCCTCCGGTATTTCC
>JAIRNB010000182.1 GCA_031258265.1 Treponema sp.
TTAACGTGCCGGACAACACCATCGCTTCGGCATACGCCGGCATTGCCAATTATGATTTCCGGGGGGACCTGGGGCTGTTCTGTACCACCGACATTCTGGCCATGGGAATTTTGAAAAGGCTGAATGAACTGAATGTTACAGGGGAATCGTCCGTCCATATCGTGTACATTACCACCCTTAACAGGGAGATTTCCTCTTTCGCGCTCCCCGGCTGTTCAACGCTGGAAATTCCTATAGAAAAAATGGGCTACAAATGCCTGGAGACCATTGACCGGATATTCAAGGGGGAAATTGTTAAGCCCTGCACGGTCAAGGTAAAATTTGCCGCTGTCAGGGAATGAGCCACAGCGGGGCAAGCGGGGCCGCATTTTTCAATTTGGCGGCGTACTAACAGTATGAATGAGATAATTTTTAAGCGGTTGTTGTTCAAAACCTGAAGTTTTTGAACAACTTTAATGCCCATACGGATCATCAGCAGTGTATACAGCGTATCTCGTGATCCCCCCGCGGCGTTAGGGAGGGAATTACCGCGCCGCATTCGGCGGCGGCATCGGGGCAGCGGGGGGCGAAGGGGCAGCCCGGCGGCGGGGCGGCGGGGTCCAGCACCTTGCCGGGGATGGTGGAAAGCCGGGACCGGGAATAGTGGCTGCCGAAGCGGGGACTGGCCGCCAGGAGGGCGCGGGTGTAGGGGTGGGATGCCGCCGGATTTTCACCGGTAAAAAGCTCCACCGGACCGGATTCCATGATAAGGCCGCCGTACATTACCATGATCCGCTGGGAAATTTCCGCCACCAGATCGATGTCGTGGCTGATAAAGATGATCGAAATGCCCCGGCTTTCCTTGAGGCCCCTGAGGAGGGCTACGATCTGTTTCTGGATAGTAACGTCTAAAGCGGTGGTGGGCTCGTCGGCGATAAGGAGTTCGCAGCCCTGGGCCAGGGCCAGGGCTATACCGATACGCTGGAGCTGGCCCCCGGAAAACTGATGGGGGAAGTTGGAAAGCCGTTCCTTTCCCCGGTCCAGGCCGGTTTCCGCCAGCAGGGCCGCCGCCTTTTCATCGGATTCTTTACGGCTTATTTTTGGATTAGTGTTTCTAAAGGTTTCGTGGAATACGCTTCCCATGCTCTGCAGGGGATCGTAGGAACGGCCCGGTTCCTGGTAGATGACCCCTATCTTTTTCCCCCGGTACTGCCTTAGGAAGGGTATTTCCCGGTTTAGCAATTCCGAGCCTTCAAAGAGAGCCGATCCGCTGACGGCGGCATTCCCCGGAAGCAGCCCCGGCACCGCCTGGGTGGATACGCTTTTACCGGAACCGGACTCCCCCACAATGCCGAGGATTTCCCCCTTTCTTACATGGAACGACACTCCCCGGACAGCCTTAATTTCCACCAGCTCCCTGCCCCGGAGAATAGAAAAACTTACCGACAGATCCCGGACCGCAATAAGGGGGACATCATCCATAGTTATTTCAGATTAGCCCTGTGCCGGGGATCGGTCAAGCTTTGGCCTGGCCGGGACAGGGGACAGGTATTTCCTTTTTTTAAGTCTTTTTGGGCTTTAGGTTTTTGCGTAGCAAAAACCTAAACATTTACTACAGTCGGCATCCCTGCCGGCAGGCTGTATATTAACAAATGCGGCTTCGCATAGCGCCTCCGGCCCAAATTGAAAAACGCGCCTCGGCTTTAGTAGTAGTCTCTCATAAAAACAGAGGCGTTGAAAGGTAGCGTTCTCCCGTATCGGGAAGGAGGACCACGATATTTTTCCCCTGGCTTTCCGTCCGTTTGGCAACCTCAATGGCCGCCCAGGCCGCCGCCCCGGAGGAGATTCCCGCCAGGATACCTTCGCTGCGGGCTATTTCCTTCCCCGTGGCAAAGGCGTCTTCGTCCTTTACCCGAATCACCTCGTCGTAGATTTTGGTGTTAAGGACCGCCGGAATAAAGCCCGCGCCGATACCCTGGATTTTATGGGAGCCGCTCTTTCCCAGGGAAAGAAAGGGAGAACCCTCCGGTTCCACCGCTATGATCCTTATGGCGGGATTTTTGGATCTTAGAAATTCCCCCGCCCCCGTGATAGTCCCGCCGGTACCCACACCGGCGATAAAAACATCGGTCCTGCCGTCGGTCTGCCGCCAAATTTCCGGTCCGGTGGTGGCAAAGTGGACAGCCGGATTGGCGGGATTTACAAACTGTCCGGGAATAAAACTATTGGGAGTCCGGGCGGCCACTTCTTCCGCCTTGGTAATCGATTCCCGGACTCCCCCTCCCCCGCTGGTTAGTATCAATTCCGCCCCGTAAGCCTTAATCAGGTTGCGGCGTTCAACGCTCACGGTATCCGGCATTATGAGAATAAGCCGGTATCCTTTGGAAGTGGCGACAGCGGCAAGCCCTATGCCGGTATTGCCGCTGGTAGGTTCGATAATCGTATCCCCTGGTTTAAGCAGGCCCCTTTCCTCCGCGTCTTCGATCATGGATTTAGCAATCCTGTCTTTTACGCTTCCCGCGGGGTTGTAATATTCCAGTTTCGCCAAAATCCGCGCGGAAAGACCGTACTTTTTTTCGATACGAGTAAGTTCCAGGATAGGCGTATTGCCTATCAACTCGGTTAAATCTTTCCTGATGTCGGCCATAATAGTTCCCCTTCGTCTGTATGCGAGCCTCCGGCGGGCTGTTACAAGCCGCCGCGCTTGGCAGGCGGTTTCTTTTTGGTTTCCCCCGCAAAGCGCGGCGGATTCCTAAGCTGCCCAATAATCATGATTTTTGCCCAGGCACCTGTGGCGCCCTATGCGCAAAAAATCTACAAATACAATAGGCTGCTAGTAATTCCACTTGACCAGCTTTTTCCGGAGAAGCGAAATGAAAACGTTCAAAATGGTAATTACAATGGCAATAAAAAAGATACCGGCAAAGGCCTGGGTATAGTTGGCATAGTCCAGTGAACGTTTAACATAAAAACCCATGCCCCGGTTGGCGCCGATCATCTCGGCCACCGTCAGCGTCATTACGGAGATAGACAAGGAGACCGTAAGATCATTGATAATCCGGGGCATGGTATAGGGCAAAATAATTTTGAACAGCATTGTTCTGGTCTTAACATTAAGAATCTTTGCGGTATTAATAATTCTTTGATCGATGGTGCCGACCCGCTGAATCATATTCATAAAAAGACTCCAAAAGGTCCCCAGGAAAATGACAAAAATCGACGCGCTGGTAAAGGTGGGCATCATAACCACCAGGTAAGGCCCGTAGATCATGGCGGGAACGGTGCTAATTGCCTTGGCTATGGGAAAAATAGCCTGGCGCAGCCGGGGAGTCCAGCCGACGGCAATGCCCAGGGATATTCCCAGAAACAGGGAAGCCCCAAAGCCGCTGAGGAGCAGAAAGATCGACCGTACAAAGCCCGAAAGAATAAGACGGTAATCGCGGACATACATAAAAAACACATTTTCCGGGGCGGGGACAAAGACAAAGGGCAGGAAATCCAGCTTGGTGGTAAAAAATTCCCAGAGGGCAAGGAAACCGAATATGATGGTCCCCACGTCCATGGCGGCCCGCCGGCCCTTCTCTTTGTTAAGCTTGAACTGAAAGTAAACCCAGGCAAAGATCACTACCAGCACAAAGGGTACGGGGTTGTACATCCGGGTACGCAGAACCATGCGGCCCGGCAGAAAAAGCGCGCTCCCTGCAATAACAATGAACAGCAGGGTTGGTATATTAAATATCCGCCTGTAAAGACCCAGGGGGAGTTCCTCATTGGCGCCGCTCACAATACCACCTCCTCGCCGCCAATCTGTTCTGTTACGTTGTGATAGAAAAGCCCCACCAACTGCGCCCGCAGACTGCGGTACTCTTCGTTATCGTAGAGGGATTCTTTACTCCGGGGCCGGGGCAGATTAACGGGGATCTCCCGGGATACCCTCCTGGGCTGCATAAAAACGATCTTGTCCGAGAGCAGGAGGGCCTCATCAATATCGTGGGTAACGAATACCACGGTCTTTTTTTCCGCGTCATCGGCCCAAAGTTTAAGGAGCATTTCCTGGAGGACCACCCTGGTTTTCGCGTCAATGGCGCCAAAGGGTTCGTCCATAAGGAGTATCTTGGGATTCACCGAAAGGGCCCGGGCAATGGCTACCCGCTGCTGCATGCCGCCGGAAAGCTCGCCGGGGAGCTTGTCCATAAATTCGGTAAGCCCCACCCGGCGTAGAAATTCCTCCGCCACCGTGTCAAACTGGCGGCCCGACAGGTCATTCCGTACCTGCTTCATCCCAAAGACCACATTCTGTTTTGCCGTCATCCAGGGAAACAGGGTATACTGTTGGAACACCACCGCCCGTTCCGGACCGGTCCCGTTAATGGGAAGGCCGTCTATCAGGACCTCCCCGGCGCTGGGGGGGATCAGGCCCTCCAGTACGCTGAGGAGGGTGCTCTTGCCGCAGCCGGAAGAACCGATGACGCAGACAAATTCCCCATCCTCAACGGTAATATTAATGTCTTCCAGGGCCAGGAACTCGGTTTTGTCGGTGGTATATATCAGTTTCAGATCCCGGATCTCAATCTTACTCATCTCAAA
>JAIRNB010000307.1 GCA_031258265.1 Treponema sp.
GCCGCCACAATGGCCGCCAGGACCAGGAGGGCGGCTATGTCTCCTCCCCGCAGGGGGTAGCGTTTACAGCCGGAATCGGGACGGCGGAAGTTAAAGCCCCGCAGTTCAGCGGAAATAGCCCCCCCCTCTATCCGCCTGACCGAGGAGATGAGCAGGGGTACGCAGAGGGGGAGCAGGAGGCGCAGTTTTTTGAAAATGTTCCGGGTGTCAAAATCCACGCCCCGGGCGGCCTGGGCGTCGATGATGGCGGCCATTTCTCCGGCAAAGAGGGGGACAAAGCGGATCGCCGTGGTAAGCACGAAGGTGTACTTGTAGGGTATGCGGAGATACCGGTTCAGGGCGTTGGAGATGTCGGACATCCGCGTCACCGAAAGCATCAGGGTAAGGGGCATGGTGGCGGCGATGAGCCGGGAAACAAAGAGCAGGGAAAAGAGGAGTCCCCTGTCGGTGATGTAGATGCCGGCGGGAAGGCGGAGCAGAATCCGGCCTTCCCGGACAAAAAGCGCCTGGACCGTAAAGAGCAGTACCGAAAGTTTTACCAGGGAACGGAGGATTCGCAGGCTCCTGCCGGCGATCCCCGACATGGCGGAGGCCAGCAGGTTAAGCAGGATGATGCCCAGGATCAGCGCCTGGTTCCCGCTTAAAAAACAGGAAGCGCAAAGGCCAAAAGATAAAATCAGTTTGGTGATAGGGTTAAGCCGGTGGAGGAAGGATTCCCCCGGCATGTAATCCAGCAAGCCGGAACTCATGATTCTTCCCCCTTACCCGCTGGGCGGGCCATCTTGATGCAGATCTCAAGCATCTCCTCCACGGTAAAAGCCCCCGAAAGGGGCGGGGCCAGAAGCCGGGCCAGGGCGGGGATTTGGGCGGGGAGCAGGGAGGCCGCCCCCAGCAGTTCCCGGTTTCCCATGATCTCCCGTACCGGCCCGTCCCCCGCGAGGCGTCCCCTGCTCAGTACCAGGGCCCGCCGGGCATAATCCGCCGCCACCTCCATGTCGTGGGTGATCATCAGGACCGTGGCGCCCCGGCTGTTCAGGTCCGAGATAATCTCCATGATCGCCGTACACTCCCGGGAATCCAGCCCCGTGGTGGGCTCGTCCAGGATAAGGAATTCCGGTTTCCGGGCCAGGACGCTGGCCAGGGCTGTCTGCTGCCGTTCCCCCTGGGAAAGGCTAAAGGGGTCCCGTCCGCCGTCCAGGTGAAAGAGGTCCAGCATCTCCTCCAACCGGCGCTTTTTTTCTTTTTCCCGCTCCCGCTGGGGGCCCTCCAGGACAAAATCCAGTCCAAAGAGGATTTCCTCCCCCACGGTGTTCTTGCAAAGCTGGCGATCCGGGTTCTGGAACAGGTAGCCCACCCGGCGGGCCAAAACGCTGATCCTAACCTGCCGGGTATCCTGGCCCGCCAGCAAAACCCGCCCCCGGCGGGGTTTTAAGAGGCCGTTGCAGAGCCGGCAGACGGTGGACTTCCCCGCCCCGTTTTCCCCCAGCAGGGCGGCAAATTCCCCCCGCCCCAGGGAAAAGGAAAGTCCGTCTATAACCGCCCCCTCCCCGTAGCCGAAGCCGGCTTCCTCAAAACGCAGCATTACTGTCTCCCGAATTGCCGTCCCTCAAATTGCCGTCTTTCGGTTTGCCGTCTTCCGAATTAGCGCCGTTCAATTTGCCTTCCCCAAGACGGAGGCTTTCTATCATGGCCTTTGCCTGCTCCGTGTTGTGGGGCAGGGGTCCCGGATAAAGGCCCCGGTCCCGCAGGCCCTTGCCCAGGCTTGTTACCCGGGGAATGTTGACCCCCGCCCCCTCCATGCTTTCCGGCTGCTGTAGTACCTCCGCCACCGTGCCGTGGAGGACAAGGCGGCCCTGGTCCATCACCGCCAAATGCCTGGCAAATTCGCAGAGCAGCATGATCTTCTGCTCCACCGCAACAATGGTAACGCCGAATTCCCGGTTAAGGTCCCGCAGAAATTCAAAAACCTGGCGGCTGGAAGCGGGGTCCAGTTCGCCGGTGGCTTCGTCAAGGACGATGATCCGGGGCCGCAGGGCGATGATCGCCGCGATGGCGGCCTTCTGCTTCTGCCCCCCGGAAAGGCTGCTCAAGGTCCGGCGCCGGAGATCCCCAATTCCCGCGGCGGCCAGGGCGGTTTCCAGCCTGCCTTCTATTTCGTCGTGGGGAATACGAAAATTCTCCAGGGCAAAGAGTATCTCGTCCTCCACCACGGCGGCGACCATCTGGCCGTCAATGTCCTGGAAGACACTCCCCAGTTCCCGGGCAATTTCTTCCGTCCCGGCCTCCACCGTATCAAGGCCGTTCACCAGGACCTGGCCGTAAAAATCCCCGCCGTAGTGCTGGGGAACCACCCCGTTCAGTGAATATGTCAGGGTAGACTTCCCCGCCCCGGAGGGCCCGATGATCCCCAGGAAATCGCCGTCGGGAATCTCTAAATTGATCCCCGACAAGGCATCCCGCCCGGCCCCCCGGTAACGGAAACTCAAATTCCTAATGCTAATCATCGTTCCGTTTCAAAGTCAGCTTCAAAGGTATGTAGAGAATCTGCACAATAACAGAATTGATAAGGGCGGTCCCAAAAATTATGGCCAAAAAGATAGCCAGGGGGGTAGGCGTTATACCGGCCCCCGCATAGTACATCATATACATGACGCCGATAAAACTAAAACCGCTTACCAGGGTACTAAGAAAGGTACAGCCGATGATCCGCGCCGACTGCAGGGCCTTCCCGGCAAGGCCGGCCCCCTTCCCCAGGGGAATCCTGATAAGGAGACACATAGCTAGGGCCCCCAACAGTTCGCTTACAAAGTTGATATAGGGCTGGCCGGGGAAAAGCTGGCAGACCGCCCCGGAAAGGATGCCGATAATGGCGGCCTCCACAAAACCGGGCTTGATCAAGAGGAGAGTCAGGCAGTACATGGCGATAATGAAGTTAGGCTTCATCCCAAAGTTGATCACCGTCCCCACCACGGTCCGCAGTACCACCCCGGCGGCCAGCAGGATGCCGATAAGCAGGACATCCCGAATCTCCAGGCCCTTTCTGGCGGCTTTCCGCAATTCCCGCTTTAAGGCGGGCGCGGCTTCCAGTTCTTCTGAGCCCCGGCCCCGGGATTCGGCTTCCGGGTTTTTCACGTTTGCAAGGTCCATGTGTCGCTCCTTCTTTCTTTTTTTTCGTTTTCCACCTTCCGGCGCTATAATGGCCTTTTCCGCTATCCGGCGGTGTTTCTTTATATAGAAACGTTTCTTTACATAAGAACATACTGTCTTGAACGTGAAATGTCAAGCGAATATTCGTTATTTTCGCCGATAATGGATGTATGAAACGGATCAGCCTTACCCTTGCCGCGGTGTCTTTTATCGCCGCCCTCTGCG
>JAIRNB010000390.1 GCA_031258265.1 Treponema sp.
TCATGTCGAGCATTCCGATGATGCTGATAAGGCTCGTATCCTTCAGGGCCGAGGTGAAAGAGTTCACCAGCACCGGAATCATCCGCTTGAACACCTGGGGAAGGATAACCAGAACCATAGTCCGCGAAGGACTCAAGTTCAGGCTGGCCGCGGCCTCGTATTGGGTTTTGCTTATCCCCTGCAGCCCGCCCCTAAAGGCCTCCGCCAGATAGGCGCTGTGAAACATCACGATACCCGCCAGGGCGCGGACGAATACCGAAGGGGCCAGCCACTGGGGCAGGGCCATGGGAAAGATCAGGTACCCCACAAAGAGGATCGTCACCAGTGGCACCCCCCGGACGACCTCAATAAAAAACACACAGAGGCTCTTTATTATCCGCAGCCGGCTCCTCCTCCCCAGGGCGAGGAAGAGCCCCAGGGGCAGGGCAGAGGCAATACAGGTAAGGCTGATCAGCAGGGAAAGGAGCAGCCCTCCCCAATAACCGGTCTTTACCACCGGCATAAATCCGCCGAATCCCCGGACCATACAGAACGCCAGGGGCAGGAGCAGAACCCAGCCGGAGCAGACAAGGATTATCAGATGCCTCCGGTGAATATACCGGGAGGCGAAAAAAGAAGCAGCCAACAAAACGGCCGAGGCGATCATACCCCCGCGGTTTACCGGCATAAATCCCCGGCAACCCAGGACGATAAGGGCCAGGGCGGCAAGGCCCATGACCGCAGGGGGCTTCCCGCGGCTTATGCCAAAAGAAAATCCCGCAAAAACAGCGACATAACCGGTACAGAACCAGAGCCGCCAAAGCTGATCCAAAGGATACCCGCCCACGAGGATCAAGCGCAGGTTTACCGTGATGACCGTCCAGTCCCAGGAGAAAAGGGGGAAAATCCCGTCGCGGATTACAAAAAAGATAAGGGGAACAAACAATACGGTAAGGAAGGAATTCCCCGCCGAGGAAAAAAGATGGGTGCGGATCCAAAACAGGGGGGGGTATTTTATCGGTTTTGTCATTCCCCTACCGCTCCTTTATCTGAACCTGTTTGTTGTAGACATTCATCGCCAGGCTGGTAAGCAGGCTCAGGGCCAGATAAATCCCCATGGCGATAAGGATCATCTCCAACGCCCGGCCGGTCTGGTTGATGATCGTACCGGTAAGGGAAAAAAGATCCGGGAATCCGATAACCACCCCCAGGGAAGTGTTTTTCGCCACCCCCAGGTACTGACTCGTGAGGGGCGGAATAATCACCACCTTTGCCTGGGGGACGACAATGAGCCGTATGATTTCCCGCCGGGTGAGTCCCAGGGAACGGGCCGCCTCGATCTGCCCCTTGGGTATCCCCTGAATACCGGCCCTGAAAATCTCCGCAATAAAGGCCGAAGTATACAGGATAAGCCCCGAAAAGAGGCTGAACCATTCCGCCGACACATGCAGGCCCCCGGTGATATTGAACCGCCCCATGACGGGTATATCCTTTTGCAGGGGGGCATGGGGAAGCGCCCCATAGGAAACAAGGCCCAGCAGTATAAAAAGCAGCAGGGGGTATAAGAACCGGCGCTGCTGTTTCCCCGTCCTGTGTTCCCGGTATAATAAGAACAACCACAACCCCAGGCTGAAAACGGCCGCGGCGATGAGGCAGTAGAGCCAGGGAGTAAAATGCTCAGTCCGCCGCAGCCAGGCCATGCTGAGTCCCCGGTTGGAAAGTGAAAAATGCAGGGTGGTTTCCCCCAGGGCCGATTTTCCCGCCCCCCAAATAAGGGCGTTCCGTATGTCCGGAAGGCGCATAAAAAAAGCCCGGTACCAGATAAGGAGGAGCAGTATCAGGGGAATGTTACGGATGATCTCAATATATAGCCGGGCGGTTTTTTCCACCAGCCAGTTGGAAGAAAGCCGGCAAAGGCCGATGGTCAGCCCCAGAACGGTGGAAAAGAAAATAACCAGAAAGGAAATTGAGATGGTGTTCAGAAACCCCGCAAGGATGACCCGCCCGTTCCAGGATGAATTATTCATGGGGATCAGGGCTTCCCCTATATCAATATGGCTCTCCATCCTGAGAAAACGGAAGGAGGGAACCATATTGATCTGGGCAAGGGAGGTCATCACATTCCCGGCGGCCGCGGATATGATATAAATTATCCCCAGGGCACAAAGAAACTGCCAAATTATCCGCCGTTTCTTGGTGTCAAACCAAAGGGACGTAAGCCAGGGCATAACTTTTTCTTTTCTCATGTCCTGCCTTTACCGGGAATGCCCTTACCAACCAGGCTCAGTTAAAGGGATTCGCGTAGAACAGGCCTCCCTGGCTCCAGGGCTTGTTGAAGCCCCTGGTAACGTGCATGGGAATTCCCAGGGTGCGGTCAAAGATTTCGCCGTAATTTCCCGCCTGCTTTATCACCTGATAGGCCCAATCGTTGGAAAGACCCAGCATGGTTCCGTGTTCAAGGCTGAGGCCCAGGAAATTCCTGATTTCAGGACTGGTGGTAGACTCCTTAATCTGATCGATGTTGGCGCTGGTGATATTGTGTTCATCCCCAAAAAACAGGGCAAAGAGGGTCCACTGCACGATGTCTTTCCAGTTGCTGTCTCCGTGGCGTACCGCCATCCCCAGGGGTTCCTTGCTGATGGTTTCTTCCAGACCCTTGAAACCGGAGCCGTATTGTTCCAGAAACACCACCGCCGCGGACTTGTCCGCGGAGATTGCGTCCACCCGGCCTGAAACCAGGGCGTTTTTTACTTCCTCAAAATCCTTATAGGTAACCGGCTGATAATTGATCTTCCGGCTTGCCATCACCCCCGCCAGGTTGGTCTCGGTGGTGCTTCCGGTAATCACCGCAATGGAGGCCCCGGCCAGATCCTCCAGCCGGTTGACCCCCGCGTCGGCCCGGACAATGAAGGTCTGGCCGTCATAAAAATAAGGGGTGGTAAAATCAAGACCGAGTTGGGTGTCCCGGGTGATGTTGATCGTGGCGGTTCTGATGAGGACATCGATTTCGCCGCTTTGCAGCGCCACAAACCGTTCCGCGGACGTAAGGGGACGGAACTCCAGCTTGTCCGGAGACCCGAAGACCGCTACGCTGAGGGCCTTGGCCAGATCAATCTCGAACCCGTTGTAACTTCCGTCGGATTCAAGAAAGGCGAAACCCTGATTGGTGGCGTTAACCCCCGCCACAATATATCCCCGATCTTTGATGGTTTGCAGGGTGGACGCGCCGGCGGATACACTCGCCGCGGCGTCTGTCGGGGCTGTTTCCGTGGCTTGATTTTTCCCGCCCCCGCAAGAAACCGCCGTAAACAGTACCGCCAACAACAGCGCCGGCACAAACAGAATACGCTCCTTCATAGTTTCCTCCTCGAACAAAACAAACTTATGGGAGAGGCTTTCCCAAAACTCAGGATTAACGGGGAAAACCGG